>NZ_JAGYWT010000115.1:0-6293 GCF_019279095.1 Microbacterium sp. BF1
CTCGCCGCCGCAGCGCTCGCCGCCGCAGCGCTCGACTCGGCCACGACTGCCCCGTTCGCGGTCGATTCGGCCTCGAACGGCCTCGCTGTGCACGATCTGACCCAAAAGTCGTAGTCCGAGGCGCGGAAAGACTGGCCGAAAGTTCTCAGGGTTTCGGCGTAATGACTGGGCCCTCACCTTCGTCTCTTCACTGTGAGGGTTGTCCGGCCGAAAGGGGGCCGGGCTTTGCGAGGGGTGAGGGAATCGTGAGTGGTCGAAGTCGAGTGGATCGACTCTTCGAAGAGTTGGAGGTCGAGTGCGGCACGAGTGTGCAGTGCATCCTGGAACGGGCGTCCGCCCTGCTGAGGCTGGACATCGAGGTCGAGGTGCTGAACGAGGAGGAATGGAACGCGGTCGCGCGCTTCGTTCTCCTCGACGGTGACCGGGCGAGGATCCCGGTACGCCGGGCCGATCCTCAGTGGTTCCGCCTGCACGTGGTGATCCACGAGCTCGCGCATCTGCTGTGCGGACATGCGCGTTGCGAGAGCCTGCCCATGACTTTCGACCAGCTTCGAAAGCCCGCGCAGGCCTGTGTTCTGGCGGGAGTGGGCGGGGGTGCCGGATCCGCCGCGTTCGCCGATTCTCCGCAGGAGGCGGATCAGCAGGCGGATCAGGAGGCCGAGGCGGAAGCACTCGCGCACCGACTGGGCTCATTCGTCGTGGTCCCGCAGTTCGCCTCCGCCGAGGCCGGCTGAGGCTGCGGCCATACGGTTCCGATCAGCGTGCGAGTGCGTGCTCCGCGTCGAACACGATCAGCGGGCGGTCGCTGCCAGGGCGTGACAGCACCTCGGCGTCGACGCGCCAAACGCGGGCGATGAGCTCGCGCGTCAGCACGCTGCGCCCGGATGTCGAGATGGTTCGTCGGTTCGCCGCACAGCAGCAAGGTCGGCCTCTGGGCCAGGGCCCGCCGCCGACCGCGTCATCGGCCCGATCGCCTGGACCATCTACGCGACGCCGTCGATCGCGTATCAGTACGTACTTCGGGGCGGATGGAGAGGGAGCCTTCGATGGTTTGGTGATGCGTGGCCCACAACCCATCCTTAGCGTTCGCTTCTGACATGGCCTCTGTTGCATCGGGAAGCCGTGAAGTAGCGTCGCTAATCATGGAGCGCTATGGAAAATGGAATCTGCTGGGGGCGGCCGCTTTCTTGAGCGTTGGCATCTTCTCGCTCGTCAAGGGTGTGGGACCGGAGTGGTACTCGTACGTCACTGTGGTCGTCGCGTTCCTCGCATCTGCGGCGTGGATTTTTCGCTTTGTCTATGAGGTGCGCAAGAGCAAGACTGAGGAGTCTTCAGATCCTGCCTCCAGCACCTAAACCCACTGGACGGACGGTGCGTGATTTGGTCGTCGTATTCAGGGGATCGCCGTGGCGATCATGGTAGAGCCTGCTCCGTCAATCGATCGAAGTCATATCCGCGTCAAGGCGATGCTCGTCGCGCCGAACGTGCAAGGGACCGCGCATGCGGTCAGCGTCAATGCCGCGACCGCGGAGAATCCGGGCGGATATCACCGCCTCATCGGCGGCAGCGTCGAGGTCGGCGAGACCCACATCGATGCGGTCCGGCGCGAGGTGCGCGAGGAGCTGTCGGCGACGATCCAGGACCTGAGCTACCTCGGGGTGGTGGAGAACATCTTCCACCTGGACGGGGACGTCGGACACGAGATCGTCTTCGTGTACACCGGACGCCTCGATCCGGAACCCGCAGCGGAGGGCGCGACGCTCACGGAGAGCGACGGGGCGGTGGTTCCCGTCGTCTGGCGCAGCTTCGACGACGCCGCCGAGGTGCTGCCCCTCTATCCCGCCGGGGTCATGGGGCTCTTCGCTCAGCGGTAGATCTCGCGGCGATGCCCTGCGGCGAGAACGAGCACGACCAGACGATCGTCCTCGATGTCGTAGATCACCCGATAGTCGCCCACGCGGACGCGCCACGCGCCATCGCTGTTGGCGAGCATCTTCGCCGCGGGCGGTCGTGGTTCTTCGGACAGGAGTTCGATCGCCGCCTGCACGCGACGTCGGGCCTGCGGATCCAGCTTTCGCAACTGCCGCTGTGCCGGCGCAGCGATGTCGATCCGATAGCTCACACGAGCCCCAGTTCCGCCTTCACTTCCTCCCACGGCACGGGGAGCGATTCGGTTTCCGCAGCTTCGCGGCGTGCTGCCACGGCGGCGGCAGCGTCCTCGGCGTCCTCGGCGATCTCGCGAAGTCGATCGAATTCATCCGCGTCGACGATGGCCACGACGCGACGCCCACGGCGGGACAGGAACACGGGCTCGTGCGTGAGGTGGGCACGATCGACGAGCGCGCCGAGTTGACGCTTGGCATCGGAGACGGGCAACACTTCAGTCATGGGCTAATGGTACCAAACGATCAAATCGATCGTTTGGTAGCTCGGCCTCAAGGAGAAGTCGCGCCGGAAGATCCTGCTCGCCGCGATGCAGGGCCGCCCCGCCGACCTCGCCGAGGCGACGACCTCGCGCTTCGCATCCAGTTCGTTCTTCCTGTGGAGGGCCGCATCGTGAGCCGGTACATGATGAACAAGTTCATCCGCGCCGTCGAGATGAGCACCGCGAACGTGAATGCCTACGTCGCCGACACCGAGGGTTCCGGATGGCGGGAACTCGTGGAGCGCTACCGCGCCGCGATCATCCCGCACGGCGAGGTCGACGACATCCCCTGATCCTGCCTCACCGCGTGCACCGGGTGCCCCCGATTCCCGGCGCGGGTTCGCGGGACCAGCTGCGCCCCACGACGTTCCAGTGCGCCTGCTTCCCCTGGATCGCGAGATCGAGCAGGTCGACGAGCACCGCCTGCAGGTTGTTCGCGAGCGTCGTCGAGGCGGTGAATCCCTTTTCGGCGTTCTGCTGCCTCGTCGTCTTCGCCGCGCCCCTCGTCGAGCCGGTCTTCTTGGTCGTTGTGCTTTCAGCCATGGTGTGACCTCCTGCGGGTGACGCTAGTGCGGACGGTGGCCAGGGGCGAGGGGGTTGACACCGTGGGGACGCACCCCGGAATGTGACTCGGGTGAGTGACGCAGACGCAGTGAATGAAGACCAGGACCCGACGCAGCCGGAGATCGTCATCTCCCCGATCAGCGACGACGACGCTGGCGAGGTGCTGACCGTGCAGCGCGCGGCTTTCGTATCGGAAGCCGCGATCTACGGAAGCGTCGACATGCCGCCCCTGACGCAGACGCTCCCCGAACTGGAAGCGGAGCTCCGATCCGAGTCCGGACTGACCGCGCGCATCGACGGGCGACTCGTCGGCGCGATCCGGTACGTCGAGAAGGACGGTGTGCTCCTGATCGGCCGGATCGCGATCGCTCCCGACATGCAGGGCGAGGGCATCGGAAGGCTGCTGCTCGAGAGCGCCGAGAAGGCGTCGGGCGCTGACGTCGCCGAGTTGTTCACCGGAAGCCTGAGCGAAGCGAACATCCGTCTCTACGAGGCGTGCGGGTACGAGGAGCACGAGCGCGTGCCCGACGGCGACGGCACCGCGCAGGTGTTTCTGCGCAAGCAGCTGCGAGCAGGGTAAGAGCCTCCTCCGAATCCGCGCAAGGGTGTTGAGACCATCTCCGAGGTGGGGCATCGTAGCCCGGACATGTCGCGACCGTGACATGCCCCGACCGGAAGGAGAGTCTCGTGCTCACCCTCACCGACAACGCCTCCGCCATCGTGACGACCCTCGTCAGCCGTCAGACCGACGCCCCGGATGCCGGGCTCCGCATCCACTCGACCGAGGCCCAGGGCCCGGAGGGCGGTGCACGCCTCGCCGTGCTCGTCGCCGCAGACCCGGAGCCGCAGGATCAGGTCGTGGAGGTCGCCGGCACCCGGCTGTTCCTCGATGAGTCGGCCGCTGCCGCCCTCGACGACAAGATCCTCGATGCCGGCGTGGACGACGAAGGCTCCGTCTCGTTCGCCGTCACACCTCAGGTCGCCTGACCGAAGGATTCCGGATGCCGCGGCCGACTCGGTCGCGGCATCCGTCTGTCTGCACCGCGTAACCTGGAACGAGCTCGCAAACCCGTGCGAACAGTCGAAAGGCCACCGTGAAGATCTCTCTGCTCCGCCGCTTCGTCGTCCTCGCGGAGGAACTGCATTTCCCTCGTGCGGCGGAGAAACTCGGCATTCCGCTGGCCTCGCTCTACACGTCGATCGACAAGCTCGAGGCCGAGGTCGGCCATCCGATCGTCCATCGCGAGGGCCCGACGCGGCTGACACCCGTCGGCGAGCTCCTGCTGGTGGAGGCGAATACGGCAGTCGCTGCCGCTCCGGAGCCGGTGCGCAACGCCCCCGCCCCTGCCGGAGGAAAGGCCAAAGCCTCTAAGGGCAAGGGCCGCACGCCCGCCGTGAAGGGGCAGCCGAAGCCGTACAAGAAGCGGCAGGGCCGCTAGCGGGACGGCGAAGGACTCAGTCCCAGTCGAGGTACTCCTCGATGACGACCGCGGTCTCGATCGGGTGCGTCATCGGGAACAGGTGATCGGCGCCGTCGATGCTCTTCACGCTCGCGCGCTCCGGTGCCGTCGACTGCAGCTGCTCTCCGTTGGCGAACGGAGCATCGATGTCCTTGGTGCCCTGGATGATCAGGACGGGCATCACCGGCGCGAGCGGGATGTCGCTCTCTTCGACCGCGAGCAGAGCCAGACCGTTCACGCGATCGGCGTGCGCCAGAGCGAAGGCGCGCGCGACAGTGCCGCCGAACCCATGGCCGCCGACCCACGTGTCGCCCAGCCCGACGTGTTCGATCACGGCGAGCGCATCCTCGACACGGTCATCCAGCGAGACCTCTTCGCGCTTGGCCTCGGCACGATGGCCGATGCGCAGCACGTGGAAGCCCGCCTCTTCGGCGAGGTAGTGCGAGACGACGCCGAGAACATCAGCAGCCAGATCGCGCTCCTGGATCAGGACGAGCTTGACCGGCCCGTCGCCCTCGTCGACGAAGGGGATCGCGCGGCCGTCGGGCTCGAAGATCTGGGTGTCGGTCATCGGCGTCAATCTCCTCGTGCCGTCGGTGTCAGGAACTCAGGCGGAACGTCCACGGCGGACGCCAGCGACCGGACCGCGGCCGGAGCCGCCGTGTCCCAGCGTATCTTGAGCGGGCGGTCAGGGAGGTGATCGGGCAGCAGATCAGGTTGCCGGTCGAATCGGGCAAAGGCGACTGTCGGCTACGTCAGCCCGCCAGGGTCTCCGCGGGATCGACCTCGAACCAGTGCTTCTGATTGCGTCGACACTCGAGAGCAGGCACCCGTTCTGTCACCTCACGCCAGCGCCGGCCGCTAGCCTCACGATGGTTGATCCACTGGGTCGGCTTGTCGTAGTAGCGAAGGCTACCTCCGCACTTCGGACATTTCTCCGCACGGATCCGCTCGAATGTGATGCGCCGGCCGTGTCCGCTGATCGCCAGACCGAACATGAGCGGGCGGCGCGTCTCGGTCTTCGCCGTGCGTCGCAACGAGAGAGTCAGGATGAGCAGGAAAATGACGACGACAAGGACCGCACCCCAAATCACCTGGCTGAGACCCGGCTGATCGGCGGAGCTTCCGCTGACGAGCTTTACGATCGGCTCGACGAGCTTCCAGAAAGGGATCACGCCGGCTATGCCGAGGAGGAGCCCGATCCACGAAAGCCACGCCAGCGTCAGAGGACTACGCCAAAGCGGCACGGGCTCGTAGGTGGCAATCGGTGGCTCCGGTGTGGCTGGGCCGACGATGATGTCGCCTCCTGCCTGGACAACGCCCCCATGGATGTCACCGCCCCCGGTGTTCACCGCGTTGTCGCTGCCTACGCCTCGTCGTGCACCGCATTCCTCGCAAAACTTGGAAGTGCTTCCGATGCGAGCTCCACACCTGCTGCAATCCACTATCAGTCCCCCAAATGCTCTCCGTCGCGAATCATCCTATGCAGACCCGCGGACGCAGACGCAGACGCAGACGCTCGTCATACCTCGACGACCTGCCCCGCCTCCACCCGCCACTGCCGGTCGGTCTGCACGGTCGCGAGCATCCGCCGATCATGGGTGACGAGCAGCAGGGTTCCCTCGTAGGACTCGAGCGCCTGTTCGAGCTGCTCGATCGCGGGCAGGTCGAGGTGGTTGGTCGGCTCATCGAGCACGAGCAGGTTGATGCCGCGTGAATTCAGGAAGGAGTAGGACGCGTCCGCGGACCAGTGGTCGTTGACGAGATACGTGTACGCGGTGTCGGGCTCGAGTGTCTGGTAGGAGTTGCCCACGCCGCGCGGCACGAAGATGGCCTTCGACGCA
>NZ_JAGYWT010000116.1:0-6288 GCF_019279095.1 Microbacterium sp. BF1
CGGCGCTTCGGCGAGCACGTAGGCGCCCTTGGCCGCGTTGTCCGCCGAGGCGAACGTGTCGCCCGATGCCGCGCCCTCGCCACGCGCGAACACCGGGATGTTCTGACGCGTCAGCGCGATGCCTGCCGGTCCTTCGTGGCGACGGAGGATCTCCAGCCACGTGGCGGCCGTCTCGTTCGCGTCCGCAGGTCGCACGACCGTGAAGTTCGGGATCGCGCGGAGCGTCGCCAGCTGCTCGATCGGCTGGTGGGTGGGGCCGTCCTCACCGAGGGCGACCGAGTCGTGTGTCCAGACGAAGATGCTCGGCACGTTCATGAGCGCGGCGAGGCGGACGGGCGGGCGCATGTAATCGCTGAAGATGAGGAAGGTGCCGCCGAACGCGCGGGTGGGTCCGTGCAGCACGATGCCGTTGATGATCGCGCCCATGGCGTGCTCGCGGATGCCGAAGTGCAGCACCCGGCCGTAGGGGTTGCCCGACCACTCGTGGGTCGACCACTCCGCGGGGATGAACGAGGGTGCGCCCTTGATCGTCGTGAGGTTCGACTCGGCGAGGTCTGCCGAACCGCCCCACAGCTCGGGGAGCTCGGCGGCGAGGGCGTTGATGACCTGGCCGGATGCCGCGCGGGTCGAGACTTCCTTACCCGCCTCGAACACGGGCAGCGCGCTCGTGATGTCGTCGGGGAGCTGGTGTGCTTCGAGGCGGTCGAGCAGCGCCTTCTTCTCGGGGTTCGCCGCGGCCCAGGCGTCGAACGACTCCTGCCATGCGGCACGGGCCTCGGCGGCGCGGGCCGCGAGTCCGCGGGTGTGCGCGATCACGTCATCGGCGACGACGAAGCTCTGCTCGGGGTCGAACCCGAGGACCTTCTTCGTGGCGGCCAGCTCTTCGGCGCCGAGAGCGGAGCCGTGGATCTTGCCGGAGTTCTGCTTGCCGGGCGACGGCCAGCCGATGATCGTCTTGAGGATGATGAGCGAGGGCTTGGCGGTCTCGCCCTTGGCGGCCTCGATGGCGGCGTGCAACTCGGCGACGTCTTCGACGTACTCGCCGGTCTTCTTCCAGTCGACGACCTGCACCTGCCAGCCGTAGGACTCGTAGCGCTTCGCGACATCCTCGGTGAAGGCGACGTTCGTGTCGTCCTCGATGGAGATCTGGTTCGAGTCGTAGATCGCGATCAGGTTGCCGAGCTGCTGGTGGCCTGCGAGCGAGGAGGCCTCGCTGGTCACGCCCTCCTGCAGGTCGCCGTCTCCGGCGATCACGTACACGAAGTGGTCGAACGGGCTGGTTCCCGCCGCGGCCTCGGGGTCGAAGAGACCGCGCTCGTAACGGGCGGCGTAGGCGAAGCCCACGGCCGAGGCGAGGCCCTGTCCGAGCGGACCGGTGGTGATCTCGACGCCCTTGGTGTGGCCGTACTCCGGGTGGCCCGGTGTCAGCGAGCCCCAGGTGCGCAGTGCCTTCAGATCGTCGAGCTCGAGTCCGAAGCCGCCGAGGTAGAGCTCGACGTACTGGGTGAGGGAGGAGTGGCCGGCAGAGAGGATGAAGCGGTCGCGACCGAGCCAGTCCACATCGTTCGGGTCGTGGCGCAGCACGCGCTGGTACAGGAGATATGCCGCCGGAGCGAGGCTCATGGCTGTGCCGGGGTGACCGTTACCGACCTTCTCCACGGCATCGGCCGCCAGGATTCGTGCGGTGTCCACCGCGCGCCGATCGATCTCATCCCACTGCAATTCCGACACGTTCATGCCCTTTCCGACAGTTTCGAGGGCGCCCGTATTCCCTGGCGCATCCGCATCATCACGGAGAGGTGTGCACATCGCCGGGCGCGCGAGTGGTTTCAGCATAGCGGTGAGGTGACTTGCGCTACGCGGGCCCGCGAGCCGGAACACGTCATCCGGTGTCATACACTGGAGAGGTTGTCCGGTCACGCGTGCGGAGGAGGCGATCGAGATCTCGACGATGTCTGATCAGACCGTGAGGAAGTCGTCCATCGGTCGCACGGTGAAGGCCTACATCACGCTCACCAAGCCGCGTGTCCTCGAGCTCCTGCTCGTGTCGACCGTGCCGGTGATGTTCCTGGCGCAGGGGGGACTGCCGAACCTGTGGCTCGTGTTGGCGACCGTCATCGGCGGTTCGTTGAGCGCCGGTTCCGCCGCATCCTTCAACATGTACCTCGATCGCGACATCGATGCGCACATGCACCGCACCGAGAACCGTCCGCTGGTCACAGGCGAGGTCAGCCCTCGCGGCGCCCTGGTCTTCTCGTGGACGCTCGCCATCGCCTCGACCGTCTGGCTGCTCGCCACGACCAACTGGCTCACGGCGGCCCTCTCGGCCACGGCGATCTTCTTCTACGTCGTGATCTACACGATCATCCTGAAGCGCCGCACCGAGCAGAACATCGTGTGGGGCGGCATCGCGGGCTGCTTCCCGGTGCTGATCGGCTGGTCCGCGGTCACCGGTTCGCTCGACTGGCCGGCATTCATCCTCTTCCTCCTCGTCTTCCTCTGGACGCCGCCGCACTACTGGCCGCTGTCGATGAAGTACAAGGACGACTACGAGGACGTCGACGTCCCCATGCTCGGCGTCACGCGCAATGCCTCGCAGGTCGGCCTCCAAGTGATCCTCTACGCGTGGGCGACCGTCGCCTGCTCGCTCCTGCTGGTGCCGATCGCGAACATGGGCCTCGTGTACACGATCTCCGCTGCGGTCTTCGGCGGATGGTTCATCTACGAGTCGCACCGCCTCTACAACCGTGCGGTCCACGGCACCGAGCCGCGTCCGATGCGTGTGTTCCACGCCTCGATCACCTACCTGACGCTGATCTTCGTCGCGGTCGCAGTCGACCCGCTGCTCCCGTTCTGACACTGATTCCGAACGACGAAGCGGCGCCGAGGAATTCCTCGGCGCCCCTTCGTCGTTTCCTGCCCGGTGGTCGATCAGCGGGTGGTCGAGGGTGAGCTGTCCGGCTTCGCGTCGGTGGCCTGGGCGTCGTCTCTCGTGACCTCGGCTTCGACAACGACCTCTTCGGTCGCGGGGGTCGTGTCCGCAGACGGGGTCGTGGCGACGGGAGCGGGCGTCTCCTCGGCCTCGACGGTCCAGTCGATGGCCTCGACGACCGCCGGTGCCGGTGCAGGGACGAGCGATCGCGCGGCGACGAGCGCGAGCGTCAGCAGGATGCCGACGATTCCGGCCGCGAGCACTCCGGCACCCACCACGACGAGCGACTGGCCGACGTAGACCTCGACGCCGGTGGCCGTGCCATCGAGCAACGTGGTCGTCATCGTGCCGATCTGACCCGAGATCAACCAGGCGCCGACCGCAGCGGTGGCGAGGGAGACGACCAGGAGGAGCCAGAACCCCATGCTTCGTGTGAGTGACTTGTTCATGTCGCCCACCCTCGCGGATGCGCTGATGAGTCCGCGATGTGAAAGCTATGGAACGACTGTGCGGGGCCTCAGGCGTCGACGGGTACCGGACGCTTGAGGCGCAGCACCACGACGGTGTAGGCGGCCGCCGAGAGCGAGGCCAGGACCATGTGGATGCCGACGAGCAGCGGGGGGAGTCCTTCTCTGGCCTGCCAGATGCCGACCCCGACCTGCACGAGGATCGCCAGCACGAGCACGAGCAGCCAGCGTCGAGGCTCCAGGCGCAGCACCCAGGCGGAGACCGTCAGGAACAGGACCAGCGCTGCGAGGATGTAGCCCGGCCACGAGTGCACGTGCGCGAGCACGGACGCGTCGAACCCGTGGCGCAGCACGTCGGCATCCCCGGAGTGCGGACCGGATCCGGTCGTCAGCACACCGAAGACGATCGTGACGGCCAGGGCGAGACCGGTCACGTGGGTGACGGCGGCGAACCAGGCGGGCACGGCGCGCTCGCGAGGTCCGGGCGAGGTCTTCAGGCGTACGAGGAAGGCCGCCGTGACGCAGACGAGCAGCAGGGAGGACGTGTAGTGGAAACCCACGATGAAGGGGTTGAGGCCGGTAAGGACCGTGATGCCGCCGACGAGCGCCTGGGCCACCACGCCGATCAGGGTGAGCCAGGCGAGCATGACGAGGTCGCGTCGGGCGGGAGTAGTGCGCACCGAGCGCACGGCTGCAGCGATGACGGCGACCAGCAGGACGGCGAGGGCGATCGGCGAGGCGGGGAAATGCAGGGGAGTGGCGATGGCGAACGTTGCGACAGCCGCGACGATCCCACCCAGTGCGAACCAGAGGGCGTTGACCAGGCCGCGCTTTCCGCTGAACAGACGCAGGACCAGCAGCACGACCGCCAGGGCGATGATGCCGACGACGCCGGTCATCAGCCGATTGCCGAACTCGATGATCCCGTGGATGCCCTGCACCTCGAGGATCGGCACGAGGGAGTCCGGGGTGCACAGCGGCCAGTCCGAGCAGCCGAGGCCCGAGCCGGTGAGCCGCACGGCCCCGCCGGTGCCGATGATGATCGTCTCGCTGATGAACGACAACCACGCGAAGACCGTCAACGCACGACCCCAGGACGAGGAACGAGGGGGGACCCCCTGCATCGTCGAGGTGGCGGGGATCATCGTGTCGGGCATAAGTCCTCCGGACCGCACGAGACGCGGCGGGCATGGCCCGTCTGTCAGGCGGAACCTGTAGAATCGGATTGTTGCGATGAGCGCTGACAGCGCTGAAGCATCGTCAACAGTTTAGGCGCGATGGAAGCGCCGGTGATGAGGGCCCACCAACGGCACCCGCTCCCGCAGGCTCGACGGGGATCAGGTGTGTCGGGGCGGATGACACCGTTTGGGACCTGTGAGGAGAGTGTTGGATGTCGGATGTGCTGATCGACCGCCCGGAGCTTGACGGCCTGGGGGTGTACGAATTCGGCTGGCACGATGAGGATGCTGCGGGTGCCATCGCGAAACGCGGTATCTCCGAAGACGTCGTCCGTGGGATCTCGGGCCTCAAGAACGAACCCGAATGGATGCTGAAGACCCGCCTCAAGGGGTATCAGCTCTTCGGGCGCAAGCCGATGCCGACCTGGGGTGCAGACCTCAGCGAGATCGACTTCGACAACATCAAGTACTTCGTCCGCTCCACCGAGAAGCAGGCGCAGACGTGGGAAGACCTTCCCGCCGAGATCCGTGAGACCTACGAGCGACTCGGCATCCCCGAGGCCGAGCGTCAGCGCCTCGTGGCCGGCGTCGCGGCGCAGTACGAGTCCGAGGTCGTCTACCACCAGATCCGTGAGGACCTGGAGCAGCAGGGTGTCATCTTCATGGACACCGACACCGCGCTGCGCGAGCACCCCGAGTTCTTCGAGGAGTACTTCGGCACCGTGATCCCCGCCGGCGACAACAAGTTCGCGGCTCTCAACACGGCCGTGTGGTCCGGCGGCTCGTTCGTCTACGTTCCCAAGGGCGTGCACGTCGAGATCCCGCTGCAGGCGTACTTCCGCATCAACACCGAGAACATGGGTCAGTTCGAACGCACGCTGATCATCGCCGACGAGGACAGCTACGTCCACTACATCGAGGGCTGCACGGCTCCGATCTACAAGTCGGACTCTCTGCACTCGGCCGTTGTCGAGATCATCGTGAAGAAGAACGCCCGCGTTCGCTACACGACGATCCAGAACTGGTCGAACAACGTCTACAACCTGGTCACCAAGCGCGCCGTGGCGTACGAGGGCGCGACCATGGAGTGGGTGGACGGCAACATCGGCTCCAAGGTGACGATGAAGTACCCGTCGATCTACCTGATGGGCGAGCACGCCAAGGGCGAGACGCTGTCGGTCGCCTTCGCCGGTCCCGGTCAGCACCAGGACGCCGGCGCGAAGATGATCCACATGGCCCCGTACACGCAGTCGTCGATCGTCTCGAAGTCGATCGCCCGCGGTGGGGGACGCGCCGGTTACCGCGGCGAGGTGCGAGTGGATGCTGCGGCACACCACTCCGCGAACACCGTGCGGTGCGACGCCCTGCTCGTGGACACCAAGTCCCGCTCCGACACCTACCCGGCGATCGACATCCGTGTCGACGACGTGCAGCTCGGCCACGAGGCCACGGTCTCGAAGGTGAGTGAGGAGCAGCTGTTCTACCTGCAGTCCCGCGGCATGCCAGAGGACGAGGCGATGGCGATGATCGTGCGCGGCTTCATCGAGCCGATCGCGCGTGAGCTGCCCATGGAGTACGCGATGGAACTGAACAAGCTCATCGAGATGGGCATGGAAGGATCGGTCGGCTAGTGACGGCCTCGACGACAGCGCCTGCCGAGGCGCAGCACAGCAACGCGCCCGAAGGCGCGCACATCGACCCGGCGGCCCAG
>NZ_JAGYWT010000117.1:0-6255 GCF_019279095.1 Microbacterium sp. BF1
CTATGCCGCCGGTCGCGTGCAGCCCTGGGTCTCGGCGGCGACCTCGCCGGAGCGGCTCGCGACCACTCTCGAGTCCCACCCGCGGGCGGTGTCGAACATCGTCGCGTGGTCGAAGGTGAGTCGCACCGACTTCTGGCATGATCTGCGCTTCCCCGAAGGCGTGGCCTACGAGGACCAGGTGGTCGCCCAGCTGATGTACACGCGGGCACGCGCCTTCGACGTGATCCCCGATGTCGTCGTGCGCTGGCGGCTCCGAGCCGACGGCACCTCGATCACCCAGAGCAAGGCGCAGCTGTCCGTTCTGCGGGACTATCTCGCGGCGCTGCGCAGCGGCATCCGGGTGCTGCATGAGGCCGGGGCGCACGCTTCCGTGACTGCACGGCTGGAGCTGATCCTGGCGATGGACCTCGTGCCGCTTCTCGAGATCGCCGACGCGCATCAGGCGCACGACGACCTCCGTGCGGTGCGCGGACAGCACCTGGCGGATCCCGCCGCTGGCCTCGCCCTTCTCCTGGTCCTCCACGGTCTGGAGAAGACGCGGATCGACCTCGGTGAAGTCGCTCGCCTGCGCGCCCATCTGCCGGTAGAGGAAGAAGGCGTACAGCACGAGGGTGAGCACGATGATCGGGATCTCCTGCGCCGTCGTGTACGAGCCGTCCGTTCCGATCAGAGCGGGGAGGCCGAACGCGAGCGCGACCAGCACCACCAGCATCGACAGATACGCCGACGTGCCGGTGCGGTTGTGCGCCATGCCGCGGTGGCGGAGTCCGCCGAGGAGGAGTGCGAGCCCGATGACGAGATTGAGGATGATCATCGCGACGGCCATGACCGAGTCGCGGGCGATGGTCGCGTGCTCACCAGGACCGAGCATGACCGCGGAGATGAGGATGACCTCGATCAGCACGATAGACAGGGTCAGCACGAGTGAGCCGTACGGGTCGCCGAGCCTGTGGGCGAGAGCCTCGGCCTGTTTGACGACACCGAACGCGCAGACGAGGATCACGACGATGATCGCCCCGAGCGCGATCACGAGTACCGGCACGGGCACAGGGGGCTCCAGAACCGGGCGGAAGAGGAGGAGGGCAGCGAAAGCGCCCCACCCCAATGCGACGCGGACGATATCGGTGACGCCGATCAACTGCTTAAGCTCCGTGCGTGACATCGCCGGACTCCTTCGAGGTGGGGCCGTCCCCGATCTGCCTCACCGTCGGAGGTCGTCCTCCGTCGTCGTTTCCCGCCCCACGGTAGTAAACCGCGTCGGCGCTGTGGTGTTGCGGCGGGAACATTCCGAAAACGGCATGAAAGCCACGAGCACTGAGCGGTGTGTGTTTTTTCCCGGTCAAAAGGAAATTTGACTTCCCCTGGTTCCGGGCTATGGTCGGAGGTTACGCCAGCCACCGAAGGGGAAGCGAGTAACCATGTCCGGAAAGTCCATCCAGGGTCGCGACAGCAAGAAGGCGCCGCAGCTCTCGCTCAAGGAGAAGCGAGCTGCGAAGCGCGAGAAGAACGCCCCGGCCGAGTTCATCAAGCCTCGCAAGGGCGCGAAGGGCTGATCGGATTCGTCCGGCGGGCGCATCCGCGTGGTGCGCCCGCCATGGGGGCGCAGGGTCAACGGAAGACGCGGGTGATCCCACTCTCGATCTGCGCGAGCTGCATGAAGACGAGGAGACGGTGGAGCGGCTTCAGGAGGGTGCGCACCAGGCGCCGGCCACCACGGCGTTGCGTTGCCTCCCACGTGAGGGTCGCGCGGATCTGCGTTCCACCAGCGGCATGTTCGAGTTCGAAGTCGACGAGCCTCGGATTCGATCGGACGGCGTCCGGGTAGGAGAAGCGCCACCGGATGAGGGCGGGCTTCTCGCACTCCACCAGCTCGACGCGCTGTCGCCGGAACTCCTCCTTCACGCGCACGGGTCTGCCGTCCGGGGCTCCTGTCGTGGACTCCGCCTCCCACGGCCCGGTCGTGTCGTGGTCGGCATGGATGGTGCCCACAGCCGGATCCCACTCGGGAATCCGGCCGGCGGATGACAGCAGAGCCCAGACGTCTTCCCGCGAAGCCGGGGCGAAGAGGGAGCGCGTGCCGGACAGCGTGTGCGTGTCGGGCGCCTGCAGCGGCACCAGTCGCAGTCGCTGCACTTCATCCAGGCGAGCGCTGAGGATCTCCGGGTCGACGTCGATTCGTCGCAGGATCTCCTGGATGAGACCGCTCGGTTCGTCGATGAGGGTGCGCAGCACCGCAGCGGAGTCGCCGTGCCGATCCCCGCTCGATGCTTCCTTCAGGACAGTGAGCGCCCGTTCCGTCCACTCGTATCCCGAGGTCTCGTGGAAGACGATGCGACCGAGACCGTCGGTGTCTGAGGCGATGCCCACGAGCTCGAGTTGAGCTGCATGCTGTGCCGCGACCGCCGCGCGGGCCGCATCGAGACCGGCGCCCATGCCGCGCAGGATCTGCCCTCCCGTGTCGGGGTCGATGGTCAGGGCGAGGAGCAGATGATCGATGTCGGCGTCGCGCACTCCGAAGCGTGAAGCCTCCTCCATGGCGGCCAGCGACAGGGTGTGCATCGTGGCGGCGGCGTGGGTGAATCTGCTCATGAGCTCCTCCGGGGAACGGCGATGGTCGGATCGATCCGCTTCGCGTGCTTCTTGTGCACTGCCTGGCGGGTGACGCCCAGGGCATCGGCGATCGCCTGCCAGCTCATGCCGGACCGCAGTGCGGCTTCGACCTGGCGCAATTCGAGTGCGTCCGCGAGCGTGCGCAGCGATGCCACCGCACGCAGGCCCGCACGCGGGTCGGTCGTGTCCGCGGCGATCTGTGCGACATCGAGGGATTCCATGTCGTCAACCTACGTTGCTAACGAGGCGCTGTCAACTTACGTTGCCACGCGTTCGTCAGACGAGGTCTCCGCGATCAGAACGCTCCGATCACGCGTTCCCGGCGCGCATGAACTCCTCGGCCTCGCGCACCTGCTCCGCCGACGGCCGGATGCCGGTGTACAGCACGAACTGCTCCAGCGCCTGCAACGTCGCGACCTCGGCCCCCGTGATCACGGGGGTGCCTGCGGAGCGCACGGCGGCGATCAACGGTGTCTCCGCAGGAAGAGCCACGACATCGAACACCACGGATGCCGCGGCGATCGCGTCTTCCGAGAACGCGAGCGTGTGCTCCTCCGCGCCACCGGCCATGCCGATCGGAGTGACGTTGACGAGGATGTCTGCGGTGGCGTCTCCGACCTCGGCCACCCAGGAGAAGCCGTAGAGGTCGGCGAGCATGCGGCCGTTCCGCTCGTTCCTGGCGACGATCGTCACGCGCGTGAATCCGGCGTCGCGGAACGCGGCGGCAGTGGCCTTCGCCATTCCCCCCGACCCGCGCAGCAGCACCGAGGCCGCGGGATCGAGGCGATCACGTTCGATAAGCTGCGCGATCGCGGAGTAGTCGGTGTTGTGTGCGGTGAGCACGCCGTCATCGTTGACGATGGTGTTGACGGAGTCGATCGCGCTCGCCGAGGGGTCCATCCGGTCGACGAGGGCGATGACGTCCTCCTTGTAAGGCATCGAGATCGCGCATCCGCGGATGCCGAGTCCGCGCACGCCTGCGATCGCCTGGGAGAGGTCAGTGGGGGCGAAGGCCTTGTAGATCCAGTTCAGCCCGAGCGCCTCGTAGAGGTGGTTGTGGAAGCGCGTGCCGTTGTTGCTCGGCCGTGCCGAAAGCGAGATGCACAGCGTCATGTCCTTGTTGAGCAGAGTCACCGGATCAGGCTACTCGCGAGCCGGTCGTCGCGTGCGATGTCGCCGACGCGACCATCCGTCACACACCTGGACGAGACCCGCGGACCCCTCAGGGTCAAGTCCCGACCGCGCCGGTCTAGCCCGGGTGAAATTCGATGGCGGGACGGCGCTTCCTCCCCTATGGTGAAGGTGCATGCACGAGGGGATTGATCGTCTACGTCTCTCCCCACGAGGCGGCGGCCCACCCCAGGGGCAGACGATCTGTGCGTGCGATTGGGCCCTCTCGAGTAGTTCAGTCCCCAATGGGCTACTCGAGGGGGCCGCTATCGTTCGCCCTCGCGACGAAGTTCAGATTTGTCCCCCAAAAGGGGGACAAGGACGTCGAAAAGGAGCTAAGCTGTCTCTGACGCACCCTCCGGTCGTCTTCGGCCCTCATCGCTCCCCCCGCGGTGAGGGCCACACCATTTTCTGGGCGCCTTCTGGGCCGTGCGCCTCCGAACGCGCCGGATGACGGCCGCGTGCCGCTCGTGCAACATTTGGATTACCTTCTTGCAGGTGCTATTCCGCTCGGGGCCTCCTCCGCTAGCGTTAGCGATGTCGGGGCATCCCTGCGTCGGCTTCTTCACCAGCAGAACAGGCAGTACATGAGCACCCAGGGCACGGTTAAGTGGTTCAACTCGGAGAAGGGCTTCGGCTTCATCTCCCCCGACGACGGAGGCGCTGACGTCTTCGCGCACTACTCCGCCATCCAGTCATCCGGCTACCGGTCTCTCGAAGAGAACCAGCGAGTTGAGTTCGATGTGGCGCAGGGCCCGAAGGGCCTGCAGGCAGAGAACATTCGCCCCGTCTGAGACGGGCGAGACACAGAACTCCCCACCGGATCGCGTCCCGATGCGTCATCCGGCGGGGAGTTCTGTGCTTTCCGGGTCCGATTCGGCTCCCTGCACGTGGCGTGTGGTCTGCAGGTCGCGCGCCAGCGCGCCGGTCAGGTCAGCAGCAGAGAGCGGAGTTCGGCCACGGAGGCCACCCGGAACGCGGCCTCGTCACCCTCGTGGGCGTCGCTGAAGCCCCACTCGACGAAGATCACCGGGACGTCGTTGGCGTTGCCACCCTCGACATCGTGGTGCCGATCGCCGATGAGGACGGGGCGTGAGGTGTCGGCGCCGTGCTCGCGCAGCCGACGAAGAGCTTCGGCGACGATGTCGGTCTTCGAGGCGAGGGTCGACTCGTCGGGCGTCGCCCCGACGGTCGTCAGGAATGCGGGCCGGAGTCCGAAGTGGTCGACCAGTGCGTCGACCTGGTTCTCGGGCTTCGAGCTGGCTGTCGCCTGCGGCACTCCCGTAGCGTGCAGTTCGTTGATGAGGTCCACCACGCCGGGGTAGGTCGCGGCGTCGGTCGTGTAGCCGTCGGCCTTGCCGAGCGTGCGGTAGAAGGCGACCGCCTCGGCGGACTGCTCCGGCGTCATGCCCGCCTGGTCCTGGAAGGACTGGAACATGGGCGGGCCGATCCAGTGCACCAGTTCCTCGCGTGTCGGTGCCGGACGCCCGAAGTGGGTGAGCGCGACATTCAGCCGGCGAAGGATGCCGACGGACGCGTCGACGATGGTGCCGTCGACGTCCCACAGCACGCAGGAGTAGGGGGAGTGAGGCATCTCTCCAGCCTATGGGCCGGGACGGCGATGGCCGCTCTTCCTGCACAGGTGTGCAACTGAGTCACTTCTGCACGCCTCATGTGAACGCCTAGTGTCCACATATAAGGTCGTGACAACGGTGGATTCGCGGGCGAGAATAGGGGGCATGTACGTGTCGGTGGAAGTCATCACGATGCTGGCGACAGCAGTGACGCTACTGGTGGCGATCATCAGCGGTTTCGGTTGGATGATCAACCGGATGGACGCGCGATTCGCGGAGGTGGTGGCGACGTTCAATGCGCGGTTCGAAACGCAGGACGCGAAGTTCGATTCGCGGTTCGAAACGCAGGACGCGAAGTTCGATGCGCGGTTTGAAGCGCAGGACGCGAAGTTCGATGCGCGGTTTGAAGCGCAGGACGCGAAGTTCGATGCGCGGTTTGAAGCGCAGGACGCGAAGCTCGATGCGCGGTTTGAAGCGCAGGACGCGAAGCTCGATGCGCGGTTCGACCGTATCGAGCAAGAGATCGTCGAGGTGAAGATCGCGATCGCGCGCCTTGAGGGCCCGACACCCCGGCTCATCGCCGCGCGCTGACGGGCGACGCCTCAGAACAGGCGGGGGATGCCCGACTCGATGCCCTTCATGTCGTCGTAGTCGAGCACCAGGCAGCGGATTCCGCGGTCCTCAGCGAGCACGCGTGCCTGCGGCTTGATCTCCTGCGCGGCGAACACACCCTGCACGGGGGAGAGGTGCGGGTCGCGACCCAGAAGTTCGAGATAGCGGGTCAGCTGCTCCACGCCGTCGATGTCGCCGCGTCGCTTGATCTCGACCGCGATCGCGGCGCCGTCGGCATCGCGCACCAGAAGGTCGACGGGGCCGATGGCCGTCGGGTATTCGCGGCGCA
>NZ_JAGYWT010000118.1:0-6223 GCF_019279095.1 Microbacterium sp. BF1
GATCACACCGCGTTCTTCGACGAGCTCCTCAGGAACAGCTCCGAGTTGGAGCCGCTCGCACGCCTGCACCACATCCTCGGGGGCATCGAGGCGTACTACCGCGACCGACCCGACCTCGCGGAGTTCATCCCGGCGCCCCGTTCACCACGGCCGCTCTCCCGTCACTTGCTCATGCCGGAGGTGAGTCCGTTGATGATCTGCTTGGTCGCGAGCAGGAACAGCACGATGAGCGGGATCGTCGCGATCGTGAGCCCGGCGAACAGCTGCGGCCAGTCGGTGGAGTACTCGCCGAAGAAGCGGGTGAGTCCGACGGGAAGGGTGTACGAGTCCCGGTCGCGCAGCAGGATCAGCGGGTAGAAGAAGTCGTTCCACACCGGCACGAAACGGAAGACGATCACGGTCGCGAGCGCCGGACGCACGAGCGGCAGCAGGATCTGCACGAAGGTGCGGAACGGACCGGCGCCGTCGATGCGCGCGGCCTCTTCGAGTTCGATCGGCAACGCGCGGAAGAAGACCGTCAGCACGAACGTCGTGAACGGAATGCCGAGGGCTCCGTAGACGAGGATCAGGCTGAACACGTTGCTCGTCATCTTGAGCGAGTCGAGCAGGTAGAACAGCGGCAGGATCGCCAGGTGCACCGGCAGCATGAGCCCGGACAGGAAGACCGCCTCGATGCCACGGAAGAACTTCGCCCGAGCCCTCGCGAACGCGTACGCGGCGAGCACCGAGACGACGGTCGTGACGATGACCGAGCCGACGGTGACGGTGATCGAGTTGAGGAAGTAGGTGTCGAACGACGCGGTGATCCACGCGCTCTGGAAGCTCGTGAACGTCGGCGGGACCGGGAGTCCGAGCGGCTCGGTCGCGATCTGCTGCTGTGTGCGCAACGAGTTGTTGACCATCAGCAGCAGCGGGCCGATGGCGACGAGCGCGTAGCCCCAGAGGAACACGTTCGCGAGCAACCGCCCGATGAACGGGGCATCGGCGGTGCGGCTGGAGCGGCGGCGGGGGGCGGAGGAACGACCGGAGACGATCGCTTCGGTGGTGGGCTCCGGACGGGTGTCGAGGGCAGTGCTCATCAGAACAGCTTTCGTTCAGCGCGACGCATCGTCGAGGTGATCACGACCGAGATCACCATGATGAAGATGAACAGGACGGTCGCGAGCGCGGAGGAGACGCCGATCGAGTTCGGGTTCCCCGATTCGAAGGCGGTCCGGTAGAAGAGGAGCATCATGACGTCGGTCGACCCGGCGGGCGCCCCGTTCGAGCCGGCGAGCGCGAAAGGAATGGCCATCGCCTCCATGCTGCCGATGAAGGTGAGCACCGTGATGATGCCGATCGTGGGCGTGAGCATGGGCAGCGTGATGTAGCGGAAACGCTTCGCCGCGGTCGCCCCGTCGAGCGAGGCGGCCTCTTCGATCTCCTCCGGGATCCCGCCGAGGGCGGCGCCGTACAGCAGGATCGGGAAGCCGATCCACTGCCAGGCGCTCACGAGGACGATCACCCAGATCGCGAGCTGCGGGTCGCCGAGCCAGGGAAGCGCGAGGCTCTCGAGGCCTACACCGCGGAGGATCGCGTTCACCGGGCCGAACAGCGGCGAGAGCATGAGCGACCACAGGTAGCCGATGACCATGGGGCTCACCAGGTAGGGCAGCGCGAAGATCGTCTGGAAGAAGCGCTTGGTGCGCTTGCGGCGGTGCAGCAGGGTGGCGATACCGAGGCCGAGCGAGTTCTGGAAGACCAGCGCACCCGCGAACAGCAGCAGGTTGTGCCCGAACGCGTTCCACAGCTCGGAGGCGTAGGGCTCCTTCGTGAGGAGGGTGATGTAGTTCGCGACCCCTGCGAAACCGCCCTGCTTCGTGCCCTGCCAGTCGAAGAACGAATAGCTGAGCGCAGCGAGCATCGGATAGAGGATGAGCACGGCGAACAGCACGGCGGCCGGCAGCACGAACAGGGTGGCCGTCGGGGTGGACAGGGCGATGCCTGCGCGTGTGCGTCGCTTCGTGCCCTCGCGCTTCGCGGGGTCGCGCCGGACGGGGATGGTCAGTGCCATGGTGTGTCTTTCGCTCCGCGAGGGGGCGCCGGATCGACGCCCCCTCGTGTTCGGATCAGGAACCAGGGGTGAACCAGGTGGAGACCCCGGACTGCAGGTCGGCGCCGAGCTGCTCCGGCGTCTTGTCGCCGAGGAACATCGCCTGGATGTCCGGGCCCAGGACCGCGGTTCCGGTCGGGTCGCCGTAGCGGAAGTCGACGAGCAGCAGGTACGGCGCCGGGTTGGCGGTGTACTGCTCGTTCATCTCCTGCATGAGCGGGTCGGAGTACTTCACTCCGGGGAGGGCGGAGAACTGGTCCACCTCATCGGCGACGAGCTGACCGAATTCCGAGGTCGTCATCCAGTTCAGCAGCTCTGCCGCCGCCTCCTGGTTCTCGCTGGAGGCGTTGATGCCGAAGCTGCCGTCGGCGTAGCCCGGGGTGACCGCATGGTCCAGAGCGCTGCCGGGGGCCGGGGGCACCTCGTACACGCCCCATTCCGTGTCGGGCGCGGAGTTCTGGAACGTCGGCAGATCGAACGATCCACCGGGCCACTGGGCCGCCTGCCCCGAGGTGAACTGCAGCACGGCGTCGGCGACGGCGATCGCGTTGACGTTCTTGTCGAGGTACTTCTGCATGTCCTTGACGATCTGCAGCGACGACACGTACGTCGGGTCGGTGAAGTCGATGTCGCCGGCGAGCACCTTCTCCTCGAACTCGGATCCGCCGTAGTTCGCCGAGCCCATGATGTCGTGGAACATCGGCAGCACCCAGTCCTCGCGGGCACCGAGTGCCATCGGGGTCACGCCCTCTTTCAGCAAGGTCTCCTGCAGGTCGATGAACTCGTCCCAGTCGGTGGGCTCCTCGAGACCCATCTCGTCGAACATGGTCTTGTTGTAGAACATCTGCATCGTCTGGTACGCGAACGGGACGCCGTAGGTCTTGCCGTCGTCCTTGCCCTGCGCCGCGCGCAACACCGTCGGATCGAACTGGTCGAGCCCGTCGACGATGTCGTCGATCGGCACGATCTGCTCGGACTGGATCGCGGACTGGATGCCGCCGTAGGCGCGGAGCATGGCGATGTCGGGGCCATCCCTGCCCTCGAGACCGGTCGCCAGGATCTGGTTGTACTCGGTCGGCTGGAAGCCCTCGAACTCGATGGTGACCCCGGGGTGGGACTCTTCGTACTGGTCGAACACGGCCTCCCACTTGGGCGACGAGGATGCCTGCCACGACCAGATGGTCAGCGTGACATCGCTCTCGCCGTCACCGCTGGATGCGGCCGGGGCGCAACCCGCGACGGCGAGCCCGGCGACGAGAATGCCGGCAACGGATGCGAGGCGGACGGGGCGGTTTCGCATGATGTTCCTCTCGGACGGTGGCAGCGGCCTGGCACGTCGGGGGCTGCCGTTACTTCGGGGGGAACGTCCTTCGATGCATCCTCGAAGCTGAGGACACGTCGCGTGACGTTGATGTCATGCGGCATGTCCGTTGTGGGGAGATGCCGCCAAGCCCCACTGTGGGCAATCTCTTCCAGAAATGCAAGCAAATCTGAAAATTCCTTTCGAAGCGGGCATCGGCCTGGCATCATGGGCACGTGCCGAACAGTGTCGTGACAGCCATCCATCAGCGTCTCTCCGAGTTGACCCCGACGGAGCGCCGTATCGCCGAGTACGTCCTCGCCGAGCCCCAGACGGTCGTCGAGAGCTCGATCACCCGGCTGGCGGAGGAATGCGAGGTCTCCGTCGCCAGCGTCGCCCGCTTCACCCGCAGCGTCGGGTTCGGCGGCTACCCCGACCTACGGCTGGCCCTCGCGACGGAACTCACCCGCAGCGCGTCCGATCAAGAGAGATTCCAGGTGTCTGCAGGCGACGTCAGCCGTTACGACGACGTCGCCACGACGGTCCGCAAGATCGCCTTCGCGGAGGCCGCAGCCATCGAACGCACGGCTCGACAGATCGACCTGGATGAACTCGAGCGGTGCGTGGCCGAAGTCCGCGAAGCACGGCGCATCGACATCTACGGCGCCGCCTCCAGCGGACTCGCCGCGCAGGATCTGGAGCAGAAGCTGCACCGCGCAGGACTCGTCGCCCAGGCCCGCACCGACCACCATCTCGCGCTGACGGGCGCCGCGCTGCTGGACGGGCGGGATGTGGCGATCGCCATCTCCCATTCCGGACGCACGCTCGAGATCGTGCAGGCGGCGCAGGTCGCGGGGAGAGCCGGGGCGACCACGATCGCCATCACGAACAACCCGAAGTCGCCTCTGGCCAGAGCGTGCGACCTGGTGCTCGTCACCGCGGTGTCGGAATCGACGTTCCGCTCCGGCGCGATGGCGAGCCGCATCGCGCAGCTCGCGATCCTCGACTTCCTCTACACCCGCATCGCGCAGGCCGACTACGACACCATCTCGGCGAACCTGCAGCGCACCCTCGACGCCGTCACCACTCACAGAATCGACTGACCATGCACCTCGGTATCGACCGGCTCCTCCGGCACGACCTGCCTGCGCGCCTCCTCAAGACGCTGCGCGGCGCCCGGATCGGGATGCTCACCAATGACCTGGCTCTCACGTCCCACCTCACGCGCGGGAGGGCCTCCTTCGCGGCCGAGGGATGGTCGCTGGATCTGCTCTTCGGCCCCGAGCACGGGATGGACGGACGCGCGCGGGAGGGCGACCTCATCGGCGATGCACTCGATCGCGTCACCGGCGTCCCTGTGCGCAGTCTCTACGGAAACGCCGTGCGCCCCTCCCCAGAGGACCTCGCCGGTCTCGACATCGTCCTGGTGGACCTTCCCGACGTCGGCGCCCGCTTCTACACCTACGTCTGGACCTTGAGCCACATGCTCGAGGCCTGTGCGGAGGCGGGGGTCGCCGTGCTCGTCCTCGACCGCCCGAATCCCCTGGGCGGACTCTTCGAACAGGCCGAGGGCCCGATGCTCGATGAGGCGGCGCAGTCGCTCGTCGGACGCTGGTCGATGCCGATCCGCCACGGACTGACCATCGGCGAACTCGCCCGTCATTGGGTACGCACGCGGAGCATCGACGTCGCACTCGATGTCGTCGGGGTCGACGGCTGGCGACGCGAGGACACCGCGATCGGTCGCGAGGAGCTGCGCTGGACGCCACCGTCACCGAACCTGCCGAGCGCGGCGACGGCCCTGCTCTATCCCGGGACGTGTCTCGCGGAGGGCGTCAACGTCTCCGAAGGACGGAGCACCGCCGTGCCCTTCCGTGTGATCGGGGCACCGTTCATCGACGCGGAGGACTTTGCGCAGGCCATCACCGCCCTCGAGCTCCCCGGGGTCTCCGCCTCCCCCTATGGCTTCACTCCTCTCGTCCGCGACCATGCGGGCGAGCAGTGCGAGGGCGTGATCCTGCACGTGACCGATGCCACGGCGATACGCCCCGTCCACACCGGAGTGCGCCTCCTATCGCTGCTGGCCGAGCTGTACCCCGATTCCCTCTCCGAGAGGTCACTGGTCCCGATGCCGGGAGAGTCGGACTGGACGCCACTGGAGAAGCTCTTCGGCGTGCGCGGCGCGTTTCGTCAGATCGCCGATGGCCGCTGGAACGACTCGACGACGCTCGCGGTACCGGATTGGCCCGCGGCCGTCGACGCGGATCTGCTCTACGCCTGAGCACCGACGCCCGGGACGACGTCCCGCGTCGGCGACGCCCTCACTGCCTGCGTCAAGGGGATGGAAGATGCGGCAGGACACGGGCAGACTGCCCGCATGAGCAGCGAGGAGTCGGCGGCGGCGGATGCCGGGCCGGAGCGCACGGCTGACGGGCACCACTTCGTCGTGAACGGGCGGCGCTGGCGTGCGACCGACCCGTCGATCCCCGACGCCCTGCGCCAGGAGCTGGTGGACGAGCTCATGGCCGCGCGCCGAGCGGTGAAGACCTCGGATGAGGATGCCCGTCGCCGGGTGCACGACGCCAAGACGGCGCTCGGCGAGCGCGGAGCCCCGTGGTGGGAAGACCCGCAGCCGGAAGCCGCGGACGGTCGTATCGCCGCCACCATCCGAACCCTCACCCGTAAGCGCTCGGAGTCGTCGATACGCGTCTACTCCGAGAAATCTGCCCATCGCATCGATTCGTAGTCGTGTTGTAGATTAGGTTCATGGCCAAGGTAAAGACTCGTCTTGCGACTGGGATCTTCTGGGTGACCGCGGCTGCGGCCGCGGC
>NZ_JAGYWT010000119.1:0-6163 GCF_019279095.1 Microbacterium sp. BF1
CCCGCCTCACCCTCGTCCCCGACACCGGAGATGAGGTGACCGACCAGCCCGTCCTCGAACTCAGCGCCTAACCGAAACCAACAGCAGAAGGATCACCGACCGCTACACCACTCGCCGGGGCTTGACCTCAGGAGTCATTCTTGAAGGGTGTTGGCCTGCCGGGCCCGGCATGATTGTTGCCCCCAGTCGTTGATGATCCGGGGGGTGTTGTCACCGGGCGCGGTTCGGCAGTGAGTGATCGCTGATAGGGGCTGGACCCGGTACTTCGCCGAGGCCGTTCGTAACGTGGATGCCGAGGCTCACCGCCCTGGTTCAGGCCGCATCTCATGGACGGAGAAGCAGGTGGCAATCGAACGATACGAACAAGTCGATGTCTTCATCGGCGTCGATGTTGGCAAGGGCGAACACCACGCTGTTGCCCTGGACCGGACCGGAGCGGTGCTCTATGACAAGGCACTCCCGAATGACGAAGCGCGACTCCGCGCGGTCATTGGCAGCCTGAAACGACACGGTCAGGTGCTCTTCGTCGTGGATCAGCCCGCAACGATCGGTGCCCTCCCGATTGCTGTTGCCCAGGCGGAGGACGTGCTCGTGGGGTATCTCCCCGGGCTCGCAATGCGTCGCATCGCAGACCTGCACGCCGGTGAGGCAAAGACTGATGCTCGGGATGCGGCGATCATCGCGCAAGCCGCCCGGACCCTCCCTCACGCGCTGCGGTCGATCCAACTCGCCGACGAGCAGGTTGCCGAGCTGTCGATGCTCTGCGGTTTCGATGATGACCTCGTGGGGCAGGCCACCGCGACGAGCAACCGAATCCGCGGGCTCCTCACCCAGATCCACCCCGCTCTGGAACGGATGCTCGGCCCGCACCTGGATCATCCGGCCGTGCTGGACCTGCTGCAGCGCTACCCGTCCCCGGCTGCGATGAAGGCCGCGGGAACGACCCGGCTCGGCAACCGTCTGGTCAAGCTCGCACCCCGCATGGGACGCCATCTCGCGGAGCAAATCACCGCGGCTTTGAGCGAGCAGACAGTCGTCGTTGTCGGCACCAACGCGGCCTCGCTCGTGCTGCCGCGCCTCGCGGAACAGCTGGCAGGTCTGCGACGGCAGCGGGCCGAGATCGCTGTTGAGGTCGAACGTCTCGTGGAGGCGCACCCTCTTCAACCCGTCCTGACGAGCATGCCCGGAGTCGGCGCCAGGACCGCAGCCCGACTCCTCACCGAGATCTCTGGCAAAGACTTCGCTACCGCCGGCCATCTCGCCGCCTATGCCGGCCTCGCACCGGTCACGCGACGATCTGGTTCATCGATTCGCGGCGAGCACCCCTCCAGACGCGGAAACAAGATCCTGAAGCGGGCACTGTTTCTCTCCGCCTTCGCCGCCCTCCGCGATCCGGTCTCGCGCGCCTACTACGACCGCAAAATCGCTCAGGGCAAACGCCACAACCAAGCCCTTATCGCTCTCGCCCGACGACGCTGCGACGTTCTCTACGCCATGCTCCGCGACGGCACCCTCTACCAAGCGAGGACACCAGAGCACGCCATCGCAGCTTAACCTGCTTGCACTCGACCGTTCGATATCGTCGAAGACATGGACTGGCGCGAAGATCGGATCGGCTCAGCAGCACGAGGAGAGAACCCCACGGTCCTCGCTGAACTCCAAAGCGGCTACGCCGTGATCGGCGACGTCCAGTTCCTCCCCGGATACTGCGTCCTTCTCGGAAAAGACCCCCGGGCGAAAGCGCTGGCCGATATGCCACGACACGAGCGCGTCCAGTTCCTCGCTGACGCCGACCTCCTCGCCACCGCAGTCGAACGCGCCTGCCGTGAAGCGGACCCGCAGTTTCGACGCACCAACCTCGACGTCCTCGGCAACACCGATCCCTTCGTCCATGCGCACATCTGGCCCCGCTATGAGTGGGAACCGCCGGAACGCGTCTTGCATCCAGTCTGGCTCTACGACCACGCCAACTGGCGCAATGCGTCAACCGCGCTCAGCGAACAACACGACGATCTCCGCGCGAGTATCACGAGACATTTGAGGTCCCTCGCTGCGGCAGACAACATCCGTGTCGATGGATAGCCCATCTATCGACGCCCGAACTGGGACTTGACGAAAGACATAGGGGCACCCCCCCCGAATTCTCCGGATGGACGCTGACCGCCGTCGTGCGACAAACTGACGGATAGTCGGCCGCCCCCACCCGCCGACGGTCTGGAGCATCCCATCGTCGTCATCGCCGCTGCGGCCGTGCTGATCTTCTTCATCCGCGGCCGCGTGGGCGACGCCGCCCCCTCCTTCACCGAGGACCGCGCCGCCTGACGGATGCCGAGCGGCCGCGGCCCCCTCGATCCTCAGGCTGATCGATCCCCCTCCGGCCAGTCGGTGACGACGACCTTGCCGATGGTGCGCGACGCCTCGACGATCTCGTGCGCCTGACGCATGGTCGCCGCATCCAGCGGCGTGAGGTGGGTCGTCACGGTCGTGCGCAGCGTGCCGTCGTCCACAAGCGCGGCGACGGTCTCCAGCAGATCATGCTGGTAGTGGTCGGCGGGGTCGGTGACGGGCCTGGTGAACATGAGCTCCCAGTGCCAGGTCACGCTCTTCGCCTTGAGCGCGTCGATGCTGCCACCGGTCTCGTCGATGGAGACCACCTGCCCGCGTGGACGGATGACGTCGGCGATCGCCCGCACGTTGCCAGGAGTGAACGACGTGAACACGTAGTCGACGCCGGCGGGAGCGATCGCCGAGACGTCGGAGACGAAGTCACGACCCACGACGTGGTCGGCCCCCATCTGCCGCACCCACTCCGCGGTCTCAGGCCGGGAGGCCACCGCGATGACCTCGAGACGCGTGAGCGCCTTCGCGAGCTGGATGATGAGCGAGCCGACGCCGCCTGCGGCCCCGATCACGAGGAGCACGCCCTCGCTCTCACGGGTGAGCGCGAGCCGGTCGAAGAGACTCTCCCACGCGGTGATGACGGTGAGGGGCAGAGCGGCCGTCTCGGCGACCGAGAGCGTGCGTGGGGCATGCCCGACGTTGTTCTCGTTCACGAGATGGAACCGGGCGTTGGTGCCGGGGCGGTCGATCTGACCCGCGTAGTACACGCGGTCCCCCACCGCGAAGCGCGTGGCCTCGTCGCCGACGGCCACCACGACTCCCGCCGCGTCGTACCCGAGGACCCGGGGCGCCCCGGTGGTGGCGGCTCCCGCACGCACCTTCACGTCGACGGGGTTCACCGAGACGCCCTGCACCTCGACGAGCACATCCCGGCCGGCAGGTCTCGGCACGGGAAGGAAGATGTCGCTGAGAGCGTCGGGGGCCGACACGGGACGCCTGCCGCGGGCGCCGATCGCGGGCATCCGCTCAGGGAGGGACAGCGGGGTGGAAGAGGATTCCGGAAGGTTCGTGGTTGCCATACGCGCCACGCTATCCGAAGCCCTCTAGTTACCCGCAAGCGCTCCTAGTATCCAAGAGATACCCTTGGATGGCGCAGATCTCAGCCTTCGGAACTCCGCTGCGTCGACAGCGCCCACACCTGCTCGATCGGAGTGAACCCGTCCTCCCCGTCGGGCCCGTGGAACCCCTCGACGAAACGGCCGATGTCGGCCTGCCACGCATCGTTCGCCGGCGAGGCGTTGACCACCCGCATCGCCGCGTCGAAGTCCTCGCACTCGACGATGTGGAACAGGTTGCGACCGGAGCGCCAGATGGTCCAATCCTCGATCCCGGCGACCCCGAACAGGTCCCGCAGCCCATCGGGGACGCGGGCGTGGTGGGTCCGGTAGTCGTCGATCGCACCTTCTGCGATCACCGAGTGCAGTGCGATGCGCATGCCGCTCCTTGTTCGTTCTCAATCGATTCCCCTGCCACGATAGGCCCCCGGCCGGTCTGCCGCGGGCGGGCGCGCGACACCACCGACACGCCCCGGCACCTGCGGGGGGTATGGGGAGCCCGTCGTAGCCTCTAGGGCATGACTGTCGAGTACCTCGGGACCGTCGTGTCGTCCATGTGGCTGACCGTCGCCATCCTGGCCGGAGGATTCGCCCGGACGCGCAACAGGTCCGCGTGGGCGTGGTTCCTTCTGACGCTCCTGTTCGGCCCGATCGCCGCTTTTCTGCTCGTCGTGTGGCCTCCCGTTGCGAGAGCGCCCAGGGCACAGCCCTCGCACTCGCCCGCGGAATAGGTCGCAGGTCGCCGGGAAAGTACCGCCGGAAAGCAGAAAAACCCCGGCGAACCGGGGTTTTCATCTGTAGCAGGAGCGGGGCTTGAACCCGCGACCTCACGATTATGAGTCGTGCGCTCTAACCAGCTGAGCTACCCTGCCGCGAGGCATCCGTCCGCGTGAGAAGAATGCTTGCGAGCCCCGAGTCAGGATTGAACTGACGACCCCTTCCTTACCATGGAAGTGCTCTGCCACTGAGCTATCGGGGCGTGCTGCCCCTCGCGGGGCAACCGTACGAGAATACCATCACTGTGGCGTCCTCATGAAATCGAGCCGGTCAGTACGACGTTCGACCGGCATTCTCCTTGAGCCACGGCATCGGGTCGATGGTCGATCCGTTGACGATGAGCTCGAAGTGCAGGTGCGCGCCGTAGGAACGGCCCGTGTTGCCGGTCTTGCCGACGATGGTGCCGACCTTCACCGTGTCGCCGGCCTTGACGTTGAGGGAGCCGTACTGCATGTGCGAGTAGTGGCTCGTGATGACCTGGCCGTCGATGACGTGGTCGATGTAGACGGTGACACCGAAGGCGCCGCCCTGCTCGGTCGCGATGCGCACCGTGCCGTCGGCGATGGCCTGGATGGGGGCCCCGTCGCCGGGCACGAAGTCGATGCCTTCGTGGAGGCGGCCGCTGCGCATGCCGTACCCGTAGCTCATGCCCACGCCGACGAGGAACGGCCACTGGATGGCGGCGTCCGGATCGTTCGTGAAGATCTCACCCGAGTAGTTGATGCCCTGTTCCGCCGCGACCTCGGCGAGCGAGACCGTGCTGAAGTCATCGGCGCGAGTGAGCGATTCGCTCTCCACACCGGACGGGGCGACGAAAGCCTGGATCTCGTCGTCGGCGGCGTCCTTCGCAGCGGCCGCGGAGGAGGAGACCAACGACATCGATGCCGCCGAGGCTCCCTGAACGCCGGCAACGGCTTCAGCGGGGAGCGTCATGGACACCGCGAGGAGACCGGCGAGGCTCATCACACCGACGGTCGCGCCGAAGGTGACGGCCTTGCGGATGCTGCGAGGACGACGAGGCGCCACGTGCGCGGAAGCGACAGGCTCGTCACTCGACCCCTGCTCCGGCTGCGACGGGTCGGCGGCGGCGGAAACCGTCGGCACCGAACCGGTGACACGGAAGGCGCGGGATGCGCGCTCGAAAGCATCGACCTCGTCGTCATTCCCGGAAACGGGATACGGGGCTTCTTCGGGAGAGGCTGAGGGTTCGATCGACTCGGGAGCCTCTTCGACTTCGGCGTCGACGAGTTCGATGCCCTCGTCGAGGTTCTCTGCCGCGACGGGCACGGCGGGAACATCGGCGATGATCGGCTCGGGGCTCGCCGCCGTGAAGGGCTCGATCAGCGCTTCGGCTGCGACGTCGTCGGGCGCCTGGCGCTGGCGGGCGGCGCGTCGGGAAAGAGGAGCGACGGCAGCGAGGGCGATAGCGGTGGACTCCGCGGCAGAAATGGGTGCCGTCGGTCCCGCCGCGGGGGCCTCAGAGGCCGCAGTGCGGAGTCGGCTGGACCGGCGCGTGGGCGCAGAGGCAGCCTGGGAATTCTCGAAGGGCAAAGCGTTTCTCTCGGTCGTGCGTCAAGCTCGGGGGGCGCAAACTTTGACTTTCACCTTCGGGTGGCGAAAGTAACGATCCCGTAAACCCTACCCTGACCAGGCTGGGAATGCCATGAATCGTTCACGGTTTCTCGTCGAGGATCGCGAGGAGCCGGGCGTGCACATCGGGTCCACCCGCGATTAGCATCGGACGCAGGGAGTCGACGTCGATTCGCGAAACGACGCCACCCGCCTCCTCGACCAGGAGGGCGCCGGCGGCGAAGTCCCAGGGGCGGAGTCCTCGCTCGAAGTACCCGTCGAGTCGTCCGGCCGCGACGAAGGCGAGGTCGAGCGCCGCAGCGCCCATGCGACGGAGGTCACGTGCCATCGGCATGACTCGG
>NZ_JAGYWT010000012.1:0-14029 GCF_019279095.1 Microbacterium sp. BF1
CGGATGCGCCCGGTGGATCGCTCATCGCCACGGGCGGCCGTGTGCTGAACGTGGTGGCCGTCGCCTCCGACTTCCGCACTGCGCGCGACCGGGCCTACGAAGCGATCGCCCACATCCGCCTCGACGGATCGCACTACCGCACCGACATCGCCGCCCGCGTCGCCGAGTAGCCTCCGCGAGCGCACGACCTCCCTACGCAGACTTCCCGTGCACTCGGCGAGTGCACGGGAAGTCGATGCGAATGCGTGGAGCGCGGAGCGGACGCCCCTCAGAGGACCTTCGAGAGGAAGTCCTTCAGGCGCTCATTCTTGGGCGAGCCGAAGAGCTCCGCGGGCGGGGCCTCCTCGACGACGACGCCGCCGTCCATGAAGACCGTGCGGCCGGAGACCTCGCGGGCGAAGCCCATCTCGTGCGTCACCAGCACCATGGTCATGCCGGCGGAGGCCAGGTCGCGGATGACCTGCAGCAGCTCGCCGACCATCTCCGGGTCGAGCGCGCTCGTGGCCTCGTCGAACAGCATGATCTCGGGGTCCATCGCGAGTGCACGGGCGATAGCCACGCGCTGCTTCTGCCCGCCGGAAAGGGACGCCGGCTTCGCATCCGCCTTCTCCGAGAGACCGACCCGCTCCAGGAGCGACAGCGCCCGCTCACGCGCCTCGGCCTTCGTCATCTTCCCGCACTCGACCGGCGCGAGCGTGATGTTCTCGAGCACGGTCATGTGCGGGAACAGGTTGAAGTGCTGGAACACCATGCCGATGCGCTAACGCACCTCGTCGAGCTTCACGCTCTTGTCGGTCAGGTCGATGCCGTCGATGACGACGTGTCCCGACGTGGGCTCCTCGAGCTTGTTGAGGCAGCGCAGCAGGGTGGACTTGCCCGACCCCGAAGGCCCGATGACCGCCACGACCTCGCCGTCCTCCACAGCCAGGTTGATGCCCTTGACCACCTCGTTGTCACCGAACGACTTGTGCAGGTCTTGCACCAGGATCTTGCTCATGCGTTGAACGTCCTCTCCAGGCGGTTCGCGAGCAGCGTCAGCAGCGTGATCACGACGAAGTAGATGATGGCGACGATCGTCAGCACCTGGGCCGACAGGTACGTCGAGGCGATGATCTGACGGGAGACGAACGTCAGCTCCGCGAGGCCGATCACGCTGATCAGCGACGTGTCCTTGAGGGTGATGATGCCCTGGTTGACGAACGAGGGGATCATGATGCGGAACGCCTGCGGGAGCACGACCTTCTGCATCGTCTTCCAGTGTCCGAGACCCAGCGAGCGCGAGGCCTCGTTCTGTCCGGGATCGACGGCCTGGATGCCACCGCGGATGATCTCCGTCATGTACGCACCCGTGTTGAGCGAGAGCGTGATGGCACCGGCGACGAACGGGTTGAACGTGAGACCGGGGAACAGCTGCGGGATCGCGAAGAACACGAAGAACGCCTGGATGAGGATCGGGGTGCCGCGGAAGACGTAGACGTAGGCGGTGGCGATCCACCGGAACGGCGCGAACTTCGAGACTCGACCGAAGCCGAAGACGAGCCCCAGGATGAACGCGGCCACGATGGCGACGATCGTCGCGAGGATCGTGAGCCAGAGGCCCTCCATGAGTGCGGGCCAGTACTGCACCGCGACCGAGATGATGTCGGTGGGCTGCGTGGACTTCTCGCCGCCGGAGAGATACGTGTCGACGATCTTGTCGTACTCGCCGGACGCCTTCAGGTTCGAGAGTCCCGCGTTGAACTTCTCGATCAGCTCGGGGTGCTGGCCCTTGTTGACCGCGAAGCCGTACTCGCCGCCCAGTTCCGGCTGACCGATGAGGCGGAAGCCGGACCCCTGCTGGATGCCGTAGGCCAGCACGGGGAAGTCCTCGAAGTAGCCGACGGCCTGACCGGCCTTGACCGCATCGACCATGTCGGTCGTGTCCTGGTACGGAGTGACCCGGAAGCCGTACTCGTCCTTGTTCTCGTCGGCGAAGGTCTGCCCCTGCGTACCGGTCTTGACGGCGACGGTCTTGCCGTCCAGGTCGTCGAGGGACTGGATGTCGCTGGCTTCGAGCACGCCGAGCTGGACACCACTGGTGAAGTACGGCTCGGGTGAACTCGAACGGCGCGAACGTCGTGTCCGTACCGATGACGTACTTGTCGCCGTCGGTCGCGGCGGTGGCGGGTGCGGCTCCGGCGAGGAGCGCTCCGACGGCGACGAAGGCGACGAGCGCGGCAGCACCTGCGGTGCGCACCGAGCGGCGCAGACGGCTCACCGCGGCGGATGGGTTTCGGATCACGACGTGTGCTCCCCGGGTCGACAGCAACGACCGGACGACCGCCGAGGATCTACCCTAGCTCGCGGCGAGTCGTGTGCCCGAAACGTCGATCCAGTAGCGCCGCACCAGGGGCTGCCCGGCTTCTGGCGCATCGATCACGTCTTCGAGCTCGCCACCGGCCCCCTCGATGGTGCGGATGGAGCCGATGTTGTCGTCGTCGCAGGTGAGCATCACGCGGTCGTAGCCGTCGGCCTTCGCGGCGCGCAGCATGAGGCGCAGAGCCTCGCGCACGATCCCCTCGCGACGCCTCGTCGGGATCACGGAGTAGCCGATGTGGCCGCCGAAGCGGCGGAGGTTGTCGTTGAGTTCGCGGCGGAAGGAGAGGAAGCCGACCACCTGGTCCCCCTCGGTGATCCAGTAGTAATCGCACGGCACTTGGCCCTCCGGGAGCACCGCGCCGGGTGTGGCGTACAGCTCTGCACGCTCGACGAACTCCTCGAAAGCGGCCCGGTCGGGGACGAAACCCTTCTCGATACCGCCGCCGTCGATGTGTCCGCCTTCGAACTCGGCCACCGCGGCGGCCCAGGAGTCGAAAAGGTCGATGCTCGGTCGTGAGAGTGCGATCGTCATCGCACGATGACACCACATTCGCCGGACCACCGCAAAACCTGTCAGCGACCTCGGAGGAGATCGGCGATGGAGACATCTTCATCGAGCTGAGGCCAGTGGATGCCCTCCCCGACGCCGATCAAGCGCCAGACCGCACGTTCCGCGACGCTCGCAGCGGCTAGCCGCGGGAACCAGTCGAGAGGAACGCTGATCGTGCGTCCGTCCTTCATCCGCACGTGCAGTTCGCGCTCATCGATCACGACGCCGACCGCGACAGCGTCATCCACCGAAGTGCTCATGCCACGCCTCCTCGATCAGATCGCGTCGGTGTTCGATCAACCGACGAAGCAGTCGCAGCTCTCGGTCGTCGAATCTCGTCTTCGCGGCCGATTCTACTGGCCGCAGCCAGAACTTCGCGGTGAATTCCGCCCGCTCCACGTGCACATGCGGGGGCTCCGATCCCTCGTTGCTGTAGAAGAAGAATCGGTACCCGCGCACTCGCATGACCGTAGGCACCGGGTGACGGTAACGTGATCGCCCTCCCTCTCCAGGGCGCGAACGAAGACGATCCCGAGAGGTGCGGGATACACACCTCTCGGGATCAATCGTGGAGGGAGGGTCGTCGACTACTCGGCGCGTGCAGCCACGGGCGCCGCAGCCTCCGTCTTTTCATAGCGGCCGAGGAACAGCGAGGCGATGAGGGCGACCACCATCACGCACGCCGGCAGCAGGATCGCCTGCGACATTCCTGCGGCGAAGCCTTCGGCCACTTGGGGCGGCAGCGTCCCTCCGGTGGAGCCACCCGCCGGCGAATCGGCGAGACCCGGAAGGTTCGCCTCGAGCCGGGACTGCATGAACGCGGCGATGGAGGCCGAGCCGATGACCGAACCGATGGTCCTGGTGGTGTTGTAGATGCCGGCACCTGCACCCGCCTGGCGCGGCGGGAGCTTGCGCGTCGCGGTCGTGGCGAGCGGACCCCACATTCCGGCGTTGCCGACGCCCATCAGCGCGGAGGGCAGCAGGAACATCCAGATCGCGGTGTCCATGTTGATCAGAGCCGAGTACCAGATGAGTGCCCCGGCGACGCAGAGCAGCCCCGGGATCAGGATGATGCGCGGATCCACGCGGTCGAGCAGCTTCCCCGCGACCGGAGCGAGAACGCCCGAGAGCACGGCCATCGGGATCAGCAGCAGCGCGGCCTCGGTGGGGGTGAGACCGCGCGCGGTCTGGAGGAAGAACATCATCGGCAGCGACATGCTCGTCACCGTGAAGCCGACCGCGGCGATCGCCACGTTCGCTCCCGAGAAGTTGCGGTCGCGGAACAGTTCGAGCGGAACCAGGGGCTCGCTGCGGGTCTTGGCCTGCTGCAGGATGAACAGTCCGAGCACCACGAGTCCCACGATGATCAGGCTCCACACGGAGATCGGACCCCAGATCACACCCCAGTCGTACTTCTCCCCCTCTTGGAGACCGAACACGATGAGGAAGAGGGCCACAGCGCTCAGCACCACGCCCACGACGTCGAAGCGGTGCGGGTGAGTCGCCAGCTTCGGGACCAGGCGCCAGGCGAGCACGAAGGCGACGATGCCGACCGGGATGTTCACGAAGAAGATCCACTCCCAGCCGAACCCGTCCACGAGCAGGCCGCCGACGAGCGGGCCGACGAGGGTGGCGACACCGGCAGTGGCGCCCCAGAGGCCCATCGCGGCGCCGCGGCGGTCCGGCGGGAACGTGCGGGTGATCACGGCCATGGTCTGCGGAGTCATGAACGCGGCACCGAGGCCCTGCACAGCGCGAGCGACGATCAGACCCTCGAGGGTCGTCGACAGTCCGCACCACAGCGAGGCGAGAGTGAAGACCGCGAGACCGATCAGGTAGATGTTCTTCGGGCCGAACCGGTCACCCAGGCGTCCGGTGATCAGCAGCGGCACAGCGTAGGCGAGCAGGTAGGCGCTCGTGACCCACACGACGTTGTCCAGGTTGTTCGTGTTCGGGTCGAGCGCCGCCTTGATCGCCGGGTTCGCGACCGACACGATCGTGGTGTCGACGAGGATCATGAAGAAGCCGATGACCAGCGCCCAGAGGGCAGACCACGGGCTCGTGGGCTTGTGCCCCGCGGAGGAGGTGCCGGTCGACGGACCGGAGGTCGAGGGCACGGACGCCGGCGGGCGGTCTCCGTCGCGAGGGGTATCTGTCATTGCTGTGCTGCCTTTCGCTGAGCGCGGTAGCGGTCTGAGTTCTGGAATGCCGAGGGACCCCACGGCAGGACTTGGGTCTCGAGGGGGTCGAGGAGGGAGTCGAGCCAGCCGAGCTCGGCGGCCAGCAGAGCCTCCTGGCGTTCGATCTCGACGAGCACCTGCTCGGGAACGCTCTTCTCCCGGGCCGCGTGGAGACCGTCGCGGTGCCTCGCGTGATCCTCGACGAGGGCGAGGCGCCTCGCCCTCAGGAGGTCGATGACCTCCGGTCGCTCGAGGTTGTGCGCCTCGGCGAGCGCGATACGGAAGTCCGCAGGGCGATCGATGCGGGGCAGCTCGCGCTGCACCCACGTCATGACCGCTTCGCGTCCGGCATCCGTCAGGGCGTAGATGGTGCGCTCCGGGCGGTTGCCCTCGCGGCCGATGCCCAGCTCGTCGATCAGACCCGCGCGGTGCAGTCGGGAGACCGTGTGGTACAGCGTCCCGTTGGTGATCGTGAGCAGGCGGTCGTCGTGACGGGCGCGCATGAGACGCAGCATCTCATAGGGGTGCATGTCGCCCTCGCGCAGCAGCGCGAGCACCATCACCCCCATGGGGGTGAGCCGATCGACAGCGTCCTTCGCCATGCCCCTCACCCCAAATAGTCCATGTGGACTATACGCCTCTTTCGGCGGAGCGAACAGCTGCGATCCGCCTTCTCTACAGCGACACGGCTGTGAGCTGGGCCGGATCGAGCGGACGGTCTGCGTAGACGAGGCGCCAGTCAGACGGATCGGGGTTGCCCGCATCCGGTGCCCTGTGGACGAGTTCGAGGCCGACCTTCTCGGCGACCTTCGCCGACGCATGGTTGTGCTCTACGAGATAGGCGATCACGGGGCGGTCGGGATCGACCGCGCGCGCCTGCTCGACAGCGGCGAACGCGAGTTCGGTGGCGTACCCGTTCCCGTGATGATCGGCCGACAGCCGGTACCCGAGGTTCCACACCGCGTCGCCGAGGAGCGTGCACCCGCCGTTGCCGATCACCTCACCCGTGGAACGCAACCGGACCACCCACGATCCCAACCCGGCACGGGCCCAGCTCGCCTCCCAGCGCGCCATGCCCGCAAGAGTGTCTTCCGGTCGCTGATGCCGAAGGGACGGATAGTGCGTCCACACCCGCGGATCGGCGGAGATCGCGAACAGCGCGTCGAGATCGCCCTCGACGGGACGCGAGAGTCGAAGACGCGGCGTGAGGATGTCGTCCGTCATGCCACCAGGCTAGATCGCCCCTCTGACACCGGGACCACGGCATTCGGTGACCGTGGGAACCGGGATAATGGGCGGGTGAGCACACCTTCAGAAGGCACGGCACAGAGCATCCCCGGCTGGCGGCACATCTACTCGGGCAAGGTCCGCGACCTGTACGCCTCGGAGGATCCGGCAGACACGCGCATCCTCGTCGTGGCCTCCGACCGCGTGAGCGCCTTCGACTTCGTGCTCTCCCCCGGCATCACCGAAAAGGGTGCCCTGCTGACGCGACTGAGCCGCTGGTGGTTCGCACAGCTCTCCGATTTCCCCAACCACATCGCCGAGGGCGAGCTCCCGGACGCGGTCGCCGATCGGGCGATGCTCGCGCAGTCGCTCGAGATGCTGCCGATCGAATGCGTCGTGCGCGGCTACATCACGGGGTCGGGCTGGGTCGAGTACCAGGAGAGCGGCACCGTCTGCGGCATTCCGCTGCCCGCCGGCCTGCAGAACGGCGACCGCCTGCCGGAGCCGCTGTTCACCCCGGCCTACAAGGCACCGATGGGCGAGCACGATGAGAACATCACGTTCGAGCGCGCCGTCGAGCTGGTCGGCGCCGAGCGCGCGGCCGAACTGCGCGACACCTCCCTCGCGATCTACGCCCGCGCGGCGGCGATCGCCGAGGAGAAGGGCCTGATCCTCGCCGACACCAAGTTCGAGTTCGGGACGGATGCCGACGGTACCCTGCGCCTGGCGGACGAGGTGCTCACGAGCGACTCCTCGCGGTACTGGGATGCGGAGGCCTGGCGCACCGGTACGACGCCGAACGAGCGGATGGCGAGCTTCGACAAGCAGATCGTGCGCGACTGGATGGCCGCGCACTGGGACCAGCAGGGCGAGCCGCCTTTGCTTCCGGAAGATATCGTTGCACGCACCGCCGACCGTTACCGCGAGCTGATCGAGCGCCTCGGCGCCTGAGCGCTCCCGATCGCCGGGTCCCGATCTCCGGGTCCCGACCTCCGGGTCCCGACCTCCGGGGTCCGACCTCCGCACGGATGCATGACGATCGGGCGGATGCATGACTCTCGGCCGCGGGCCCCTCATGCATCCGTCGCTCACACCTGCACATGCGAGAGGGGAGGGCGCTCAGAGAAAACTCAGGAATCGGTAGTGTTGCTCCGGCACCCCTGCCATCCCCCGAACCTTGAGGAGCCCGCATGGCCCTGTGGAAGCTGCACGGAAACGGCCGCACGGTCGAGCCCGGCGCCGTCGTCCGTCCCGATGAGCGTTTGAACTGGCCCGCCACGATCGCGATCGGTCTCCAGCATGTCGTGGCCATGTTCGGCGCCACGTTCCTGGTGCCGATCATCACCGGGTTCCCGGTCGCCACCACGCTGCTCTTCAGCGGCGTCGGCACGATCCTGTTCCTTCTTGTAACCCGCAACAAGCTGCCCAGCTACCTGGGCTCGTCGTTCGCCTTCATCGCACCGGTCACTGCCGCGACCGCCTCCGCGAACATGGGAACCGCCCTGGCCGGAATCGTCGCGGTCGGTGTGCTCCTGGCGATCATCGGCGTCGTGGTGCACACGGTCGGTGTGAAGTGGGTCGACCGCTTCCTCCCGCCGGTCTTGGCCGGAACCATCGTCGCGCTCATCGGTTTCAACCTCGCGGGCGCAGCGCACAACAACTACGCCGCCGCCCCTGTGACCGCGACGTTCACCCTCGCCATCACGATCCTCTTCGCCGTCGTCTTCCGCGGATTCCTCGGACGCATCTCGATCTTCCTCGGCGTCATCGCCGGGTACATCTTCGCGGCGTTCCGCGGTGAGCTCGACTTCTCGGCCGTGGAGAAGGCCGACTGGGTCGGTCTTCCCACCTTCACCTTCCCGAACTTCACCGAGCCCGGCACCCTCACGGCACTCGCGATGTTCCTCCCGGTCGTCCTCGTGCTGATCGCCGAGAACGTCGGACACGTACGCGGTGTCGCGACCATGACCGGTGACGCAACCGTGAACCAGCAGACCGGCAAGGCGCTGATCGCCGACGGCGTCTCGACGACCCTCGCCGGATTCTTCGGCGGATCGGGCACCACGACCTACGGCGAGAACATCGGCGTGATGGCGTCGACGCGCGTGTACTCCACCGCGGCATACTGGGTGGCCGGCGCAGCCGCGATCCTGCTCAGCCTCTCCCCCAAGTTCGGCGAGGTCATCAACTCGGTGCCCGCCGGTGTGCTCGGCGGCGTGACGACCGCACTGTACGGCCTGATCGGCGTCATCGGCATCAAGATCTGGGTCGACAACCGCGTCGACTTCTCGCGCCCGGTCAACCAGTACACGGCAGCCGTCGCGCTCATCATGGCCGTCGGCGGGTTCATGATCAAGGACGAGGCCTCCGGCTTCGAGCTCGACGGCATCGTCATCGCCACGGTGGCGGCGATCCTGATCTACCACCTGGGCAACCTGATCGCCCGCCTGCGCAAGACGGGTGCCGACGACCCGAAGCCGCTCGAAGCCGTCGGCCCGCTCGGCGGAGACCCCGCCTGATCACTCCCGCGCATACTCCGGTCGCACTCCGGTCGCACTTTCAGCCGCTCTCGGGCCTCTAAGACGACAGAAAGTGCGACCGGAGCAGGACTGGCTGCTCAGGATATGAGGGCGAGAACGGCGTCAGCGGGAATCATCGCTGCGAGCTCTGCACGCTGCGACAGGATCCCTGCCCGGTGGGCGGCGACCGTGGTCTCCATCTTCATGGCATCGAGGACCGCGACCGGGTCGCCCTCCCCCACATGGGCTCCGTCGTCGACGAGCCACCGCACGAGCGTGCCCGGAACCGGCGAGCGCAGTTCTGCCGGATCGGCCGTGGGCGTCTCCGCCGCAGGATCAGCCGGCCGACCGAAGCCGGCCAGCAGCGCGGCGGGCAGTCCGAGCACGACCCGTCGCCCGTCGATCTCGACCGGGAAGCGCTGCAGAGCGGCATCCGGCACGACTGCAGGCCGCGCCTGCGTCTCCAGCTTCGACAGCAGAGCGCTCTCGATCCACTGCGTGTGCACCGCGAAGGACTCCGTGGCGAACGCCTCGTCGTCGAGCGCCATCACATCGAACGGGATCACCGTCGCCGGGCCTTCGACGGTGAGCTCGCGCAGAGCCCTCCGCGCGCGCACGATGGCAGCGTCGCGGGACTCGGCGTGCACGATGAGCTTGGCGATCATCGAGTCGAACGCCGGCTGCACGACATCCCCCTCTTCGATGCCGCTGTCCCAGCGCACACCAGGGCCGCCGGGGATCCGCAGCCGCTCGACGCGACCGGGGCTCGGCAGAAAACCGCGGCCGGGGTCCTCAGCGTTGATCCGAAACTCGAAGGCGTGCCCGACCGGCTTCGGCGTCTCGACGATCGAGGGGCCTTCCCCGAACGCGATGCGGAACTGCTCGCGCACGAGGTCGGTTCCGGTGACCTCCTCGGTGACCGGATGCTCCACCTGGAGCCGGGTGTTGACCTCGAGGAACGAGATGGTTCCGTCGGCCGCGAGCAGGAACTCCACCGTGCCCGCCCCGCGATACCTCACCTCACCGCAGATCGACCGCGCCGCATCGTGGAACCGTGTACGCTGCTCGACGGAAAGGCCGGGAGCCGGCGCCTCCTCGATGAGCTTCTGATTTCGGCGCTGCATCGAGCTGACCGAGGCGACGCTCGTCATCACGACACCCGGCGTTCTTGTCCACATCCCGCGGGAGCGCAGAAGCGCCCTGGTCGCGCGCATCTCCGCCCTGGACGCACACTGGGTCACGATCGATCCGCCCGGTGCGCTGGATGTCTGGGTGCCTCCGGTGGACACGGAAGATTGGCCGGGCTTCGTCGTCGCGATCGACGGGCAGGTGCGTGCGGCCGCGGATCCTCTCGGCGCCTGGTGGGAGTGGCGAACAGCCCTCCCCGCGGATGCGTCCTAACCTGGACCCATGCTCGGAGATCTCACGGAGCGCGACCGCGCGATCCTCGCGATGGAGGTCGCGTGGCCGCGCCACGGCTCGGCCAAGGAAGAGGTCATCCGTGCCCAGCTGGGGATGAGCGCGGCGCGCTACTACCAGCTCCTCGGGCGACTGATCGAATCGGAAGCCGCTCTGGAGTACGACCCGATGCTGGTGCGGAGACTGCGTCGGATCCGGGATTCCCGTGCCAGGCAGCGCTCGGCCCGGACGCCGGGTTTCGTGGGCTGAACGCACGCACCGACAGCCTCGTGGGTCGCATGATCCGCGCCGAGGAACGGATTGCCAGGAAGGTGCCGCTAGCATCGAGGGGTGTCCAAGCCCTCCCGCGATCGCTTCGATGACGTTCCCCGTTCCTCCGGACGTGTAGGAGCGCACCGCGCCGAAGCGCCGGGGATGAACGGCTGGGTCGTGCTGCTGTGGTCCTTCGTCGCCGCGCTCGTGCTCATCATCGGCGGGATCTTCGGGTCCCTCGTGGTGATGGGTCGCGTCTCGCTCTTCCCCGAGGCCGTGCCCACCGCCGTGCCCACCCCGGAGGAGACCGGCGTGGTGGACACCTCGATCTCCGTGCTGATCCTCAACGGCACGCCGGACGAGGGCCTGGACACGCAGATGAGGGATCTGCTCATCAACAACGGGTGGGCGTCGGACATCGTCTTCGCGGGCGACAGCTCCAGCCAGGACTTCCCCGCCACGACGGTCTTCTACCTCAACGACGAGGACGAGCTCGCAGCGATCGGGTTGGCGAACCTCCTCGGCGGCGCAGCCGTGCAGCAGAGCGACTACTACTCCGGTCAGACGGAGGACGGGCAGAAGCAGTTCACCGTGGTGATCGGCCTCGATCGATCGAGCTCGGCGTCCGAGACGCCCGGGGAGACTCCGGCCCCCTGACCCCCGGGTGGACCTCACCTCCGGCGGCTTGCACTCGAAGGTGTCGAGTGCCAGAATGGCGTTAGCACTCTCTCACTCTGAGTGCTAAACCCAACGTCTACGTCCAGGAGGGACGAAAAAACTCATGGCAAAGATCATTGCTTTCGATGAGGAGGCCCGCCGCGGCCTCGAGCGCGGCCTGAACATCCTCGCCGACGCGGTCAAGGTCACCCTCGGCCCGCGCGGCCGCAACGTCGTTCTCGAGAAGAAGTGGGGCGCCCCCACGATCACGAACGACGGCGTCTCCATCGCCAAGGAGATCGAGCTGGACGACCCGTACGAGAAGATCGGCGCGGAGCTCGTCAAGGAAGTCGCCAAGAAGACCGACGACGTCGCAGGTGACGGCACCACGACCGCCACGGTCCTCGCCCAGGCTCTGGTCCGCGAGGGTCTGCGCAACGTCGCAGCCGGCGCCGACCCCATCTCGCTCAAGCGCGGCATCGAGAAGGCCGTCGCCGCGATCACCGAGGAGCTGCTCGCCAGCGCCAAGGAGATCGACTCCAAGGAGCAGATCGCCGCCACGGCCTCGATCTCCGCTGCTGACCCCGCGATCGGCGAGCTCATCGCCGAGGCGATCGACAAGGTCGGCAAGGAGGGCGTCGTCACCGTCGAGGAGTCGCAGACGTTCGGCACCGAGCTCGAGCTCACCGAGGGCATGCGCTTCGACAAGGGTTACCTGAACCCCTACTTCGTCACGGACCCGGAGCGCCAGGAGGCGGTCTTCGAGGACCCGTACATCCTCATCGCGAACCAGAAGGTCTCCAACATCAAGGACCTCCTGCCCATCGTCGACAAGGTGATCCAGGACGGCAAGGAGCTCGTCATCATCGCCGAGGACGTCGAGGGCGAGGCTCTCGCGACGCTCGTGCTGAACAAGCTCAAGGGCATCTTCAAGTCGGTCGCCGTCAAGGCTCCCGGCTTCGGCGACCGTCGCAAGGCGCAGCTGCAGGACATCGCGATCCTCACCGGTGGTCAGGTCATCACCGAAGAGGTCGGCCTCAAGCTCGAGAACGCCACGCTCGACCTGCTCGGTCGTGCACGCAAGGTGATCGTCACCAAGGACGAGACCACCATCGTCGAGGGTGCCGGCGAGGCAGACCAGATCGAGGGTCGCGTCACGCAGATCCGTCGCGAGATCGAGAACACCGACAGCGACTACGACCGCGAGAAGCTCCAGGAGCGCCTGGCGAAGCTCGCCGGTGGCGTCGCCGTCATCAAGGCCGGAGCCGCGACCGAGGTCGAGCTCAAGGAGCGCAAGCACCGCATCGAGGACGCCGTTCGCAACGCGAAGGCAGCCGTCGAGGAGGGCATCGTCGCCGGTGGTGGTGTCGCGCTCATCCAGTCGGGGACCAAGGCCCTCGACTCCCTCTCGCTCTCGGGCGACGAGGCGACCGGTGCGAACATCGTCCGCGTCGCGATCGAGGCTCCGCTCAAGCAGATCGCGCTGAACGCCGGTCTCGAGCCGGGTGTCGTCGCGAACAAGGTCTCCGAGCTCCCCTCGGGCCAGGGCCTCAACGCGGCCACGGGTGAGTACGTCGACATGTTCGCTGCGGGAATCATCGACCCGGCGAAGGTGACCCGCTCGGCGCTGCAGAACGCAGCCTCGATCGCGGCTCTCTTCCTCACCACCGAGGTCGTCGTCGCTGACAAGCCCGAGAAGGCTGCAGCTCCCATGGGTGACCCGTCGGGTGGCATGGACTTCTGATCCAGCTCTCCTGACAGAACGCCCCCGGCTTCGGCCGGGGGCGTTCTGCGTTGACGCCGAGGTGGTGTCACCGGAACAGACTGGCCGAGTACTGATCGGCGTCTGCGTACTGGGTGGCGACCGAGCCGAGAGAGGTGCCGATCGATTCGAGCACCTGCTCCACGTGGACCTGAGCGCCCTGCCACTGCTCGGCGCACGTCTGGAAGGCATTGGACGCCGTCCCCGACCAGGTCGACTGCAGCTGGCGGAGCTGGGCCATCAGGGTCGCGGACTCGCTCTGCAAGCGCTCGATGGTGGCGCGTGTCGCTCCGTGGGCCGCATGGACGGCTTCGGTGTCGACGGTGAAGACAGACATGGGAACTCCTTCTCGTAGGGGTTCCGAGGCTAAGCGGACGTCGCTGCCGTGTGCACCGACGAAGACAGTGAGCTCCGCGTGCTGTGCGCAATCGGTGCGCGGCAGCGGTGGTGCAGGAGTGCAGGCGGTCCGGGCCTGGGCTCAGGGCAGATCGAGCCGTTCCAGAGGCTGCGTGTCCTCGAGGAGATGCGCGGGAGTGGCCTGCGCCGGTGCGAGAGGAAGTGTGACGGTGAACGTCGCGCCGCCACCAGGGGTCTCCGAGACGTCGACGCCGCCGTGCAGCGCCTTCAGGATCGATGCGACGATGGCGAGCCCGAGGCCGGAGCCTCCCGTCTCCCTGGCGCGTGAGGTGTCGGCTCGCCAGAACCGCTCGAAGATCTGCTCCCGGATCTGCGGAGGGATCCCCTCGCCGTGATCGACGATCGCGATGCTTCCGGTTCCCGCGACGCGGTCCGAGTCGACGACGATCTCGATCGGACCGTCTTCCGGGGAGAATCGGCGCGCATTGCCCAGCAGATTGGTGACCACCTGACGGACCTTGTTCTCTTCGCCGAGCACGATCGGCGGTGTGCGCACAGGGAGATCGGTGACCTCTGTGTTCCGCCATCGTCATCGCCGGCTGCAGCAGCACTCCGAGCTCGGAGAGCGGCGATGACGATGGCGGATGCACTGATCAGTGCGATCCCGGCGAAGACCTTCGCTGTGCGCGAGCCCTTCAATGCGTTCATGATGCTCCCTTGCGTAACTGAACGTGGATTGTGACTGAAC
>NZ_JAGYWT010000120.1:0-6145 GCF_019279095.1 Microbacterium sp. BF1
GCCCGCGGCGTCGCAAGGTACTCGAGCTCGACGTTCGCGTCGTTGCCGGCGCCGACGACCTCGAGCTTGGCGAGTCCGATGATGCGAGCGGGGAACGGACGGGTCAGGTTGACGCCCTGCACGCGGTCGAGAGGCGCGCGGCGGTGCGAACGGAAGATGATGCCCTTGCGGACCTCGACATGATCTCCGGTGATCCGGAACTGCTGGAAGCGCCAGACGAACCAGAAGATCAGCACCAGCACGACCACGAGCCCCAGCACGCCGAGCAGCGCGACGAGGATCAGGTTGTTCGAGAGCACCCAGTCGACGGGGTCGGCGCCGCCGTAGTCGCCGTAGTGCGCCTCTTCGGGCGTGAACAGCGCCACGGCCCAGGCGATGAGCCGGTCCCGCATGTTCGCGATGACGATACCCGCGATGATGATCAGCGCCAGCCCGCCCTTGAAGAGCGGGGTGAGCGGGTGCATCCGGTGCCACTCGCCGTTCGCGAGCGTCTCGGAGGCCTCCCCGCCGACGGGTGCCTGAGCGCTCGGCGCGAGAGGGGGCTGCTGCTCGCTCACAGGCCTGTCCGGCGAGTCTCGGCGACGTGGATGAGCGTGTCGCGCAGCGCCTCGGCCGCCTCTTGGGTGAGGCCCGGGATCTGCACACCGGTCGTCGCGGCGGCCGTGACCATCTTGAGCTGGGCGATGCCGAACGCGCGATCGAGCGGCCCCTGAGTGATGTCGACCAACTGCATGCGGCCGTAAGGCACGGCGATCATGCGCTGCCAGAGGATCCCCTTGCGGAAGACGATGTCGTCGGCGCGGAGCATGTAGCCGATGGATGGATCTGACGCCGCTTCGGTGTGGCGGCACGTCGGTGGCCGCGCGTACGGTGGGCGCCGACGGGCGACGACGCCCGACAGGAGGAGTGCGTGATGGACTGGAAGATCGAGCTCATCTTCGTGCCGGTCACCGATGTGGACCGCTCGAAGCAGTTCTACGAGAAGATCGGCTTCACCGCCGACTGGGATCAGACGCCGACCGAGGGGCTGCGCTTCGTGCAGATGACACCACCGGGCTCGGCGTGCTCGATCGCATTCGGCACGGGGCTGGGCATCGACCTCGAACCGGGCACGCAGAACACGATCCAGGTCGTGGTGCCGGATGCCGACGAGGCGCTGGCGCACCTGCAGGGCCTCGGCGTGGAGGCACGGGGTGTGCAGGACCTCGACTGGGGGCGGTTCGTGTCCTTCGACGATCCGGACGGCAACACCTGGACGCTGCAGGAGCTTCCTGACTACGGCGCCTAGACGACGACGTCCGCGACGATCTCGATCTTGAAGCCTGCGGCGTTCTCGAGCCAGCCGGCGTAGTGCCGGTCGCCCACGGCTGGCACCCGCTCTACACGGACCGCTACCCGCACGCCGGTGGCGACCGGCATCCGCTTCGGTGGGCAACCGGTACCCGTCTGCAGTCGTGTCCCAGGAGACGTCCTCACCATCGAACAGGTAGACCCGATCCAGGCCCTCCCACTCGGATGCGGCGTTGCAGAAGTGGATGGCGCGCAGCCAGCTGAGGTCGGATGCGGGGCGACGAGGGTGGCGCACCGGGATGCCCAGCACCTCTGCGAGCTGCTCCTCCGTCACTGGATACACGCCGATCTCGAAAGGCTCCAGGGTGACCTCGCGCTGTTCCTCGCGACGTGCGTCCCGCAGTGTCAGCACGCCGGCGGGGATGCGGGCGAACACGAAGTCGCTCACCGGTCCCCCGCGTCCGAGCGACGGACTCGATTCACGAGGGCACTCGCTCTACCCAGGACGGGAACTTGGCCGTGCGACCGTCGCCGGAGGATGTGCGGGTCACGCGCCGCCGGACCCAGGGGCCCACGAACTCCCGATAATAGGCGAGCCCCGACGGCCCCGCACCGAGGCGATCGCTCGGCGCCCACCAAGTCTCCGGCGGCTCGAAGCCGAGAGCATGCAGCACCCGAGCCGCCACACGGTGATGGCCCGCCGCGTTCATGTGCAGCCGGTCGTCCGCCCAGTAGGCGCCACGGGAGAGCTCACGATCCGGCCAGTTGAATGCACGGACCACATCGGGGCGCTCTTCGATCCGTCGAAGCACGGCATCAGAGAGGAGATCTCCGCGCCGTTGAACGAGGGATCCCATCGGAAGCTGTCCACTCGGGTTCGCCCCCGAGAGCAGGATCATGGTCACCCCCTCCTCGTCGCACCGGCGCAGCACGCGGCTGAAGGCATCGGCGATGTGCTCGACATCGGTGCGTGGGCGAAGCATGTCGTTGCCTCCGCCGTTGAAGGAGAGATGTGTCGGCCTCAGCGCGAGCGCGGGCTCGAGCTGCTGCTCGACGATCGGCCAGGCGAGCTTGCCTCTGATCGCAAGGTTGGCGTACTGGATCGAGTGCCCAGCGGCATCCGCCCACCCTTGAGCCGCGAGATCCGCCCAGCCGCGCTCACGCCCACCCGGGAGGACATCGCCGACCCCCTCGGTGAAGGAATCGCCGATCGCCACGAACCGCACATCTGCCATCGTCCCAGCCTATTGCGGCAGACGAGAGCAGGCGTCAACGATCGTCGAGCGCCTGCCCGCCGCGGTCGACGAGCCCCCATGCGGCGGACGCAGCACCGAGGAAGCACACCCCGAACACCGCGAACAGCAGCGGCGCTCCACCAGCGAGCAGCAGCGCCGGAACGGAGAGCGGCGCCACGATCGATGCGATGCGACCCACTCCTGCCGCCCAACCGGCACCCGTTCCCCGCAGGGAGGTGGGATAGATCTCGGGGGTCACTGCGTACAGGGCTCCCCAGGCACCCAGGTTGAAGAACGACAGAGCCATGCCCGCGGCGATGATGGCCCCCTCGGTCGTCGCCGTGCCGAAGACCACTGCAGACACCGCAGAACCGAGCAGGAACACCGACAGCGTCAGCCGACGCCCCCACACCTCGATCAGCCACGCCGCGACCGCATAGCCCGGCAGCTGGGCCAGCGTGATGATGAGGGTGAAACCGAACGAACGCACCAGATCGAACCCGGCATCCACGAGAATGCTCGGTATCCAGATGAACGCCCCGTAGTAGGCGAAGTTGACGCCCAACCACACCACCCACAGGCACAGTGTGCGCACTCGGAACTCCGGGTTCCAGAGCGTTGCCAGCCGCGCGCGTGCGGTGACCGCGATCGCACGTGATGCCGGCTCCTTGCGGACAGCGGGGGCACCGCCCACCCCGGCATCGGCCTCGAACGCCGAGACGATGCGGTCTGCTTCCGCGATGCGTCCTCGCGAGGCGAGCCAGCGGGGCGATTCCGGCATCCGCCACCGGACGAAGAGCGCGTACACGGCAGGGATCGCGCCGAGCGCGAAGGCCCAGCGCCACCCGTCGTCGGAGGCCGGTATGACGAGGAAGCCGATCACCGCGGCCGCGGTCCATCCGAGTGCCCAGAAGGCCTCCAGCACCACGATCAGCCGGCCGCGGATCCGGGCCGGAGCGAACTCGCTCACATACGTCGAAGCGACCGGGAGCTCGGCGCCGAGACCGAGACCGACCAGGAAGCGCAGAACGAGCAGTGCCGCGAGACCTCCGACGAGCGCGCTGGCACCGGTCGCGATGCCGTACACGAGCAGCGTGAGCGCGAACACCTGCCGTCGTCCGAAACGATCCGCCAGCAGACCACCGAGCGTCGCGCCGATGGCCATGCCGATGAACCCGACCGAGGCGATCCAACCGGCTTCGCCCTTCGTCAGCCCCCACTGCTGCGTGAGAGCGGCGAGGATGAAGGAGATCAGACCGACATCCATCGCGTCCAAAGCCCAGCCGAGCCCCGACCCCGTCAGGAGGCGCAGGTGGCGACGGGTGAACGGCAGGACGTCCAGGCGCTCGGCCAGAGATGAGCGGCTCGGCAAGGCGGTATTGGCCATGCTCTTCATCGTAGAGCCGAGCGCCCGACGTCCCGCACCCGATGACGTCAGTCCTGAGCGTCGAGGATCCGCTTCACCCGCGGGATCACCTCGGTGCCGTACAGCTCGATGCTGCGCATCATCGACTCGTGCGACAGGGTGCCTGTGGCGTACTTCAAGTCGAACCGGCCGAGTCCCAGCGTCGTGATCGTGTCGGCGATCTTCGCCGCGACGCGATCCGGCGAGCCCGCGTAGATCGCTCCTTCAGGACCGATGTCGTTCTGGAAGCGCGCACGGCTGTATGCCGGCCATCCGCGCTCACGTCCGATCGTGTTGTTCATGGCCTCGAAACCGGAGTAGGCGGCGTCCCAGGCCTCCGCATCCGTCTCGGCGATGTGGCCGGGCGAATGCACCGAGACGGGGTGCGACGTCGTGCCGAAGGAGGCCACGGAGCGGTGGTACAGGTCGACGAAGGGCTTGAACCGCTCCGCTGATCCCCCGATGATCGCGAGCATCAGGCCGAGGCCATGGCGTGCGACACGGACGACCGACTCAGGGCTGCCCCCCACACCGACCCAGGTGCGCAGACCCTTCTCGGTCTTCGGGAACACGTTCGCGTTCTCGAGCGAAGCGCGCATGGTGCCCGACCACGTCACCGGCTCCTCCTTGAGGAGCTCGACGAACAGCTCGAGCTTCTGCTCGAAGAGTGCGTCGTAGTCGCGGAGGTCATAGCCGAACAATGGGAACGACTCGATGAAGGAGCCGCGGCCGAGAACCACCTCGGCACGACCGTTCGAGAGGGCATCCAACGTCGAGAACCGCTCGAAAACGCGCACAGGGTCGTCGGACGAGAGCACCGTCACCGCCGTGCCCAAACGGATGTGCGTGGTGCGGGCCGCGATAGCGGCCAGCACCATCTCCGGGGCAGAGACCGCGAACTCCGCGCGGTGGTGCTCCCCCACCCCGAAGAAGTCCACACCGACCGTGTCGGCCAGCTCTGCCTGCGCGACGATGTTGCGGATCGTCTGCGCGCCGGTGAGGAGCTCTCCGTCCGCGTTCCTGGTGATGTCGCCGAACGTGTCCAACCCGAATTCGATGCTCATGTCATCCCTTCCTATTCAGATGAATGAACACGCCTCGGCCGGACCGCATTCCCGTCAGCGTGGAAGCAAGGCGCTGCGCAGCGTGTCGAGGCCGACACCGCCCATGTCGAGTGCGCGCTTGTGGAAGTCCTTGAACGAGAACGCATCGCCTTCGGCTGCGCGGACGCCGTCACGGACCTGTTCCCAGATACGCTGACCGACCTTGTAGGACGGCGCCTGACCAGGCCAGCCCAGGTAGCGATTCACCTCGAACTGCACGAACTGATCGGACATGTTCACGTTCCGGCGCATGAAGTCCAGTGCGTACTCGGCGTCCCAGACACCCGTACCGTCGAGTCGCGGCTTGCCCAGGTGCACACCGATGTCGAGCACCACGCGGGCGGCCCGCATACGCTGCCCGTCGAGCATGCCGAGACGGTCGGCGGGATCGTCGAGGTAGCCCAGCTGCTCCATCAGACGCTCGGCATACAGAGCCCAGCCCTCGGCATGACCCGAGGTGCCGGCGAGCAGACGGCGCCAGGAGTTGAGCTCGGCCCGGTTGTACACGGCCTGGGCGATCTGGAGGTGGTGTCCCGGCACGCCTTCATGGAACACCGTGGTCAGCTCGCGCCAGGTGTCGAACTCGGTGACGCCCTCGGGGACCGACCACCACATGCGGCCGGGGCGGGAGAAGTCGTCCGTCGGCCCGGTGTAGTAGATGCCGCCCTCCTGCGTGGGGGCGATCATGCACTCGAGGGTGCGGATGGCCTCCGGGATGTCGAAGTGTGAGGCCCCGAGCTCGGCTACAGCGCGGTCGCTCGTCTCCTGCATCCACCTCTGGAGAGCGTCGGTGCCGACGAGCTTGCGGGCCGGGTCGGCCTCGAGGTGGGCGACGGCCTCTTCCACGGACGCACCGGGCAGGATCTCGTTCGCGATCGCGGTCTGCTCCGCCACCATGCGCGCGAGCTCCTCGCGCCCCCACTCGTACGTCTCGTCGAGGTCGATCGTCGCCCCGAGGAAGCGACGGGAGTTGAGCGCATACAGGTCGCGTCCGACCGCGTCGACCTCGCCCGTCGCGGGAGCGAGCTCTTCCACGAGGAAGCGACGAAGCTCGTCGTAGGCGACCCGTGCCGCGGCGGAGTTGTCGGCGAGGCTGCGCGCGAGCGAAGCGG
>NZ_JAGYWT010000121.1:0-6043 GCF_019279095.1 Microbacterium sp. BF1
GGCTCCGAGAGCAGGGTGATCTCGGGTGCTGTCACCTCGATGCCACCGGGGGCGTGCGCGTTCGTGGTCGCGGTGCCTTCGATGCGCACGACCGTCTCCTCACCGGGCAGACCGGCGGTCGGGAGCTGCTCGGGTCGGAACACGATCTGCGCGAGTCCGGTGCGGTCGCGCAGGATCAGGAACGAGACGGTGGCGAGTTCCCTGCGCCGGTGCACGTGTCCCATGAGGGTGATCCGTGCGCCGGAGGGCGTGTCGGGAAGCTGAGTGGCGAGAGTGCGAGCGGGGTCGGTCGGCGACATGATTCCTCCAGGTGGCGAAAGCCCTGGAGGTGCGGGCGGGGGCTAGATCGCGGTGCCACCACACCTTCGCCGATCGCTCATCGGCCTCTCGTCGATACGCCGGACGCGCGAGCCGCCACCTGCCCCGGAGGGCCGGGGGTCGTCACTCCCCCGCAGCTGCTGCGGCCATCGTAACATCGCGCTGGACCGCTCCCGCGGCGGGCGTTTCGCTCGCCTACTCGCTGTCGAGGAAGACCCCGACCCGTTCGCCGTCGTACACGAACTGCAGTGCGGTCGCTGCGGGGAAGCGCTCGCTCAGCTCCTTGGGGACATTGCTGTCGAAAGGCACCTCGACGGTCGCGGGGCACGTGCCGACGGCGCAACCCGTGTATACGGGTCCGTCGTAGCTCCATCCGTTGGAGGAGTCGAACTCCTCCACCCTCGGGATCTGGTCGGACCTGGCGACGGTGAAGCACTCGCTTCCGATACCCCCGCCGCCGTATCCACCCGTGGTCTCCACCAGAGCCAAGCCGTAGAAGTCGAACACAGCGGAGCTCGGGCCTGCTCCCATCCACCCCGCCGGGACCTTGAGTGTCGATGTCGCGTCGAGTGTGGTGATCTGCGGAGCCCCCGAAGACGAGGCGACGGGGGTGACCTTCACGAGTGCGAAGGTGACGGCCGCCGACATCACGGCCGCCGCCACAATCGCGACCACCCACAGGATCCTGGTCGTGCGCACCGTGAACCAGGCCGCCAGCTTCTCGGCTGGTTCCTGTTTCGGCGCGAGCGGATCCGTCGCATCGACGGCGGCATCGGCGAACACGTCGAGTTCGTCCTTCTCCGCTTCCTGCGCGCTCTGCTCCGGCCGCGCATGCCTTCGAAGGGGCTCGGGTGGTCGAATCGACTCGGGCTGCCGCAGGGCTCGATCTCCGCCGCGAAAGCGTCGGCGTCACCGGCGGATGCCCTCGGCTTCGTCATCGCCTCCAGCTGCTGGAGGCGATGCAGGGCGGCAGGATCGCTCTCGATGTCCGCCGTCGGACCATAGGCGCGGGCCCGGAGGGCGCGAAGCTCTTCATCAGCCGCAGTGCTCATCTCCGGCATCGTCTCACAGGCCGCCGGGTCAGCCGCAGAAGGCCGAGGCCGAGTCCTTGAGCTGCTCGATCGCCTCGACCGTCTCCGGGGCCTGCAGGTCTGTCATGCCGCCGATCTGGGTGGCGCCGGAGCGGATGAGGTCGCCCAGCTGTCCGTCGACGTTCGCCGCGAGCCCCTCGAGCGATGCGACGAGCTCGTCGCGCGCCGCGTCGGCCTGCTCGGCCGAGATCTCGCCCTGGTCGAGCAGCGCCTGGTACTGCCCGTAGGCGTCGTCGATCGTCGTGCACGTCGCTTGGACGTCGACCCCGATCGCGTCGCCCGCCATCTGCGTGACCTGCGAGCAGCCGGAGAGGAGTCCGGCGGTGAGTCCGGCGGCGAGGACGAGAGGAAGGACCACGATTCGGCGCATGGCCTGAGGGTAGCGGCTCGACCTGACGGCATCCTGCAGCCGATGTCGTCGCGGATGAACGGCGTGCCGAAACGCGCGACCTCGGGCGGGAACATGACGATCGGCGCGGCTCGTGGGTCAGGAGCTGCCGGGCGTCGCATCCAGCTTCGCCATCACCTGGTTGATCGTGAACGACGCCGACTCCTGCCGCGCGGGGAACTCCACGAGACTCTGCAGCATCCGCGCGACATACGCCTGCGCCGGCACGAACAGGAAGATGTGGTCGAGCACCCAGTCCCAGTAGGTGTTCGACGTGATGTCGGCCCGCTCGTAGGGGTCTGTGCGGAGGTTGAACAGCTTCGGGAAGCGCAGCTCGATGTAGGGCTCCTGCCAGACGAGCAGGGTGCCGGCGGCGCGCTGCTCGAGGAACACCACCTTCCAGTTCTCGAACCGCAGCGCCGTGAGGTCGCCGTCGTCCGACACGTAGAAGAAGTGGCGACGCGGGCTCTGTTCGACGGCACCCGTGATGTAGTCCAGCTGGTTGTTCCCGTCGAGGTGCACTCTGAAATCCGTGCCGTGCAGCTCGGTGCCTTCCTTCAGGCGCTCGGCGATGTCCGCATCTCCGGCCGCGGCCAGCAGCGTGATGAACCAGTCGTTGTGACTGACGATCCCGTTGAGCGTCGTCCCCGCCGGAATGCGCCCCGGCCAGCGGACCATCGCGGGCACGCGGTAGGCGCCCTCCCAATTGGAGTTCTTCTCGTTGCGGAACGGCGTCATCCCGGCGTCCGGCCAGCTGTTCATGTGCGGGCCGTTGTCGGTGGAGTACATGACGATCGTGTTCTCGGCCAGCCCGAGCTCGTCGATCAGGTCGAGCAGGCTTCCCACGATGTCATCGTGGTCGAGCATCGTGTCGTGGTAGTCCGACTGCCAGCGTCCGGCGCGCCCCTTGCTCTCTTCCTTGGTGTGGGTGCGGAAGTGCATGTGCGTCGAGTTGAACCAGACGAAGAAGGGGGTGTCGTCCTGCGCCTGGGTGCGTGTTCCAGGCTAGGATCCCAGGATGTCGGCGACGATCATGGAGGCACCGATGCCCAGCGCCGTACGTCTGCGCGCAAGCGCGCTCCTGGTCGCAGGAGTGCTGGCCTGCGCCGGTTGCTCCGCGGCGATGCCCAGCCCGCCGGCGGCTGTCGGCGACGGCTTCCCCGGCACCTGCCTGCCGTCCGAGGTCTCCTGGCCCTCCGACTTCCTCGAGTCCCTGCCCGGAGAATCGGAGGCGATCGGCGGCACCATCGTGGGCCTTCGCCTCGAGTGGGTCGACTCCGACTTCGTGTGGCGGCTGCGCAGCGCCGACACCCGGGTCGACATGTTCGGCGAACGGGTCGACGATCCGGCCTTCGGCAGGGAGTCACTGGTCGACGTCCGCACGCTGGAAGTCATCACGACGGGCGAGACCGAGCTCACCGAGGCGGAGCAGCAGATGAACGGCAGCAGCGCCTACAGCGCGGCCCAGCTCTCGGGCGAGGAATATCCGAGTCCGCTCATCGTCGAGATGGCACGGGTCATGGAAGACGGCTCGCCCGCGTGGCGTCTGACCATGTGCGACACCGCCACGAACGAGATGACCGTCACGACTCTGGGCTGACCCGTGTCTGCGCACATCCCCTCAGCTAACTTGCACGTTCGTGTGCACGTAACGTGTAAACTCGTCCCGTGAAACAGAGCTGGCGGATCTACAAGCGCGACGTCAAGAGACTCTCCCGCGTACCCAAAGCCTGGATCATCATCATCGGGGTGCTCATCACCCCGGCCCTGTACGCGTGGTTCAACATCAACGCGTTCTGGGACCCCTACGCCAACACCGCGAACATCCGCGTGGCGGTGGTCGATCTCGACGAGGGCGCCACCTCCGACCTCACCGGACACATCGACATCGGCGAGCAGGTGACCGAGCAGCTCGAGGACAACGACCAGCTCGGCTGGCAGTTCATGGGCGAGGACGAGGCCCAGGAGGCGGTGAAGAAGGGCGACGTCTACGCCGCCATCGTCATTCCCGCACAGTTCAGTGAGGATCTGCTCAGCATCACCAGCGGCGACTTCACCCAGCCGGCACTGCAGTACTACGTCAACGAGAAGGCCGGCGCGATCGCGCCGAAGATCACCGACGTCGGCGCCTCTGAACTCGACAAGCAGGTCACGACCGCCTTCAAGGAGCAGGTGGCGCTCGCAGCGACGAACGCCCTCAAAGACGTCGGCGACTCCACGGAGCTGCGGCTGCTGAACGCCAGGGACAACACCCTCAACGCCTTCGACCAGGCGACCCAGACCCTCTCGTCAGCGCGCGAGAACCTCGCAGAGACGCAGGAGGGGCTCACATCCTCCCGCGGCTCCCTCTCGTCAGCGCGGGGCACGCTCGGCGACGTCGACACGACGCTCGGCGATGTGCAGAAGTCGCTCGCCCAGACGCAGTCGATCATCGCCGAGACGCAGAAGGAGGTGATCGCCTTCACCGACAGCGCCACCACGGCGTTCCTGAAGGGCACCACCCTGCTCGCCGACGCCTCCTCGAAGGCGAACGTCTCGATCACCCGTCTCACCCAGAGCCTCGAACAGGCGGGGGTACGCATCGACGCCGGGATCGACGACGTCTCGAACGTGCTGAAGGCGAACGAGGCGGCGGCCGCCCGACTGCAGGCGCTTCTCGACAACACCGACCTCAGCGACGACACGAAGCAGCGCCTGACCGAGGTCATCGCCTCGCTCCAACAGCGCAATGCCACCGATCAACAGCTGCTCGCGGATCTGAAGACCCTGAAGGCCGGCGCCTCCGACACCGTGGCTTCCGTTCAGGCGGCAGCCGACGCCGTGGACCGGGCGATGCAGGACACCCGGGATGCCTCGGCGGCGATGCGCGACATCCTCACCCGCACCGTCCCCTCGCTCAACAGCGCCATGTCGCAGCTGTCGGCGAGCGTCGGATCGTTCTCGGCGGCGCTGGACGCGCAGAAGGGCGTGCTCGCACAGGCCGATCAGCTGCTCGCCGGGCTGGACTCGCAGCTCGTGGCCACGTCGTCGGCGCTGCAGAGCTTCGACAACGACCTCGCGGGCATCGAGCAGGGACTGCAGACGTCGCGCACCGACGTCGTCGCCCTCAACGCCGCATCCGAGTGGGGTCTGCTCGGTACCCTGACCGATCTGGAGCCCGAGCAGATCGCCCAGTTCATCTCCTCCCCCGTCGAGGTCGACGAGCATCTGGTGTTCCCCGTCGACACCTACGGGTCGGCGATGGCCGCGCTCTTCACGAACCTGTCGCTGTGGATCGGCGCCTTCGTGCTCATGGTGATCTTCCGCGTCGAGGTCGACACCGAGGGCGTCGAAGACGTCACCGTGCGCCAGGCCTACTTCGGCCGCTTCTTCCTCTTCGCGACGCTCGCCATCGGCCAGGCGCTGATCGTGTGCATCGGCAACCTCATCATCGGTGTGCAGACCGTCAGCGCCGCGGCCTTCGTCGGCACCGGTGTGCTCATCGCCCTCGCCTACGTGAGCATCATCTACGCCCTCTGCGTCGCCTTCGGCCACGTCGGCCGGGGCCTGTGCATCCTGCTGGTGATCATGCAGATCCCCGGCGCGTCCGGCCTGTACCCGATCGAGCTGATGCCCGGGTTCTTCCGTGCGATCTACCCGCTCCTGCCGTTCTCCTACGGCATCGACGCGATGCGGGAGACGATCGGGGGCTTCTACGGCGACCACTACTGGCGCTTCCTCGGCGCTCTCGCCGTGTTCGTCGCTCTCGCGTTCCTCGTCGGGCTCGTCCTGCGGCGCCGTCTCGCCAACTTCACCCTGCTCTTCAACCGCCAGGTGCTCTCGACCGACCTCCTGATCGGCGAGAAGGTGCAGGTCGTCGGCAGCGGATACCGGCTCACCGACGTGATCAGGGCGCTGTCGAACCGCGCCGAGTACCGCGAAGACCTCGCTCGACGGGCAGAGCCGTTCACCCGCCGCTACCCGACGCTGTTGAAGGCGACGGTGCTCACGGGAGCCGCGGGCCTCGTCGTGCTCGGTGTCCTCACCTGGGCGCTTCCCGAGTCGAAGGCACTGCTGCTGGGACTGTGGACCCTCTGGATCCTGCTGGTCATCGGATTCCTCGTGACCATCGAGTACATCAAGCACAGTTTCGAGAACGGCGAGGAGGTCGCCGCTCTCGACGAGGCGGAACTGCGTCAGCTCGCCCTCGCGGGCCCCGCCGGCCATGCGGCGGTCCTGCCCGTCACGACAGCCGAACCGCTGCCCT
>NZ_JAGYWT010000122.1:0-6040 GCF_019279095.1 Microbacterium sp. BF1
GGCCGTCTGCTCGCTCGGCTGGTTCCCGCCATCCGGCCCATTCAGTGAGATTGTCCGCCCGGTAGTCGCGCCAAAGCTGCTCTGCAAAGCTGTCGTCAAGCATCGGCGTTATCGTGGCGATGGCCGAATCAGCGATTTGGAACCGGGGATCGTGAGTTCGGCGTGCACGGGCACGTCGGCCGTGGGCGCGGGATAGGCGCCCTGCACACGGGAGGGGGAATACCTGTTGGCGCTCATCGGTTCTCACCTTAGTAAACGCAGGGAGCTTCGTCGCGAAAGACAGGCCTCCCGACCCGAAGGAGAGAGTATGCCGGCGACGTTGGAGCGCGAGGTGATCGACCTCAGCGGCCTAGACTGGCCGGTGATGGATGACACCGTAACCGCAGACACCGTCGGCGACCCTCGGCGCGAGTTCGAGGAGCAGGCGATCCCCTTCATGGATCAGCTCTACGCCGCCGCGATGCGCATGACGCGCAACCCGGCGGATGCCGCCGATCTCGTGCAGGAGACCTTCGTGAAGGCCTACGGGTCCTGGGCGAAGTTCTCGCAGGGCACGAACCTCAAGGCGTGGCTCTATCGGATCCTCACCAACACGTACATCAACATCTACCGCAAGCGCCAGCGCGAGCCTTTCCAGGGCACGATCGACGAGCTCGAGGACTGGCAGTTGGGCGGAGCCGAGTCCACCACGGCGTCGCACAGTCGTTCGGCCGAGGCGGAGGCCATCGACCGGATGCCGGCCTCGGTGGTCAAGGATGCGCTGCAGGCCGTGCCGGAGGACTTCCGCCTCGCGGTCTATCTCGCAGATGTCGAAGGTTTCGCGTATCAGGAGATCGCCGACATCATGAAGACCCCCATCGGCACCGTGATGAGCCGCCTGCACCGTGGCAGGCGGATGCTGCGGGAGCTGTTGGCAGATTACGCCGCTGAGCGGGGCATCGCCGCGGCTGAGACGAGGAGCAAGAAATGAGCGACTGCGGCTGCGACAAAGCCCGTCAGGATCTGGAGGAGTACCTCCGCAACGAGGTGTGCAAGACCGAGCACACCGAGATCCGCGAGCACCTCGACAACTGCCCGTCATGTCGGGATGAGGCTCTCGTCGCCACGACCCTCACCGAGGTGATCGCCCGCGCCTGCAAGGAGACCGCTCCCGAGCAGCTTCGCGACCAGGTCTTCGAGCGTCTGCGCGCCGTTCAGGCCTCGCAGCACTGACCGCACGCCGGAGGCCGTCGGTAGTGTGGACGGATGACCTCCATCGATGCGCGCGACGTACCCGCTGACACCACCTCGACGGAAAGACTGGCCGGAGCCGGCCTCGACTACCGCGTCGTCGATCTGAGCGATGACGCGAGCGCCTCGGGTTTCGAGCGTGCCGTCGACCGCGGATTCCTCGGCCCCGAGCCGACAAGCGACATGCTCGCCCAGGTGCGAAAGACCTTCGCGGAGCGGCGGAACGTCGGGGTGTACGAGAAGAACGCCCCGGCCGCTGCGCTGCCCGTGGCGACCATAGACGGCTGGATCACACCCCTCACCGTCCCCGGCGGCGCCGAGATCGGGATGTGGGCGATCAGCGTGGTCACGGTCGCGGCGACCCACCGCCGCCGTGGGATCGCCAGGGCGCTTCTCGAAGGGGAGCTGCGGGCTGCGGCATCCGCCGGAGTGGCCATCGCCGGGCTCACGGTGTCCGAGGCGACGATCTACGGCCGCTACGGCTTCGGTGCAGCGATTCCGGTCGCGCGCCACACGGTCGAGACACGACGTGCGGGCTGGAGCGGACCGACTCCGACCGGCACTCTCGAGTACATCGATCGCGAGACGCTCGCCGCCGACCTCGGTGCGGTGCACGAGCGCGCCCGAGGCAGAGCATCGGGACAGATCCCCGGCTGGGAAGGCCGATGGGAGGGTTACGCAGGAGTCGCGCCCACCCCGGATCGCGACCAGGCCCGCGGTGTGCGCTACCGCGACGAGGACGGTGCGCTGCGCGGGGTGATGGCCTACACCGTGGGTGAGGCGACCGGCACCTTCCGCTTCCGGATGGACGTGCGTCTGCTCGTCGCGGAGACGGCTGACGCGCGCGCCGCGCTCTGGCGCTTCGCCCTGCAGCACGACCTCGTCGATGAGGTGGTCGCCGACCTCCGCCCGATCGATGACCCCCTGCCGTGGTTGGTGCACGACACCCGCGGGGTGAAGCAGGAGGTGCACGACCACGGGTGGCTGCGCATCCTCGACCTCCCGACGGCGCTGACGGCACGTCGGTACTCGGCCCCGATCGACACGGTCCTCCGGGTCGAGGACTCGCTGGGCTTCACGAACGGCGACTGGCGCCTGCGCGTGGACGACGACGGCATCGCGACAGTCGACGCCGCAGACGAGGGCGCCGAGGCCGACATCACGCTCGACGTCTCGATGCTCTCGGCGCTCTATGCCGGTGGAGTCCGCGCCACGACACTGCACGGTGCCGGACGCATCACGGCCAGCCCTGCGGCCGTCGAGGCGTTCGACCGGGCGCTCATCTCTTTCCCCGCTCCGTCTCTCGACATCTGGTACTGATCCGCACCGCACAGACGAGAGAGGGCGCTGCGACCGGAGTCGCAGCGCCCTCTCGTCTGACGATCAGCCGAGGGTGACGGCCGCGCGGATCAGTGCTGCCTGCTCGGCGGCGTGGACCTTCGAGGATCCCGTCGCCGGCGATGCCGAAGCCGTGCGCGAGACCGGGCGGAACGATCGGTCGCCGGGAACGTCGGCGAAGGCGAGCGCGAGGAACGGCCAGGCGCCCTGGTTCTCCGGCTCTTCCTGCACCCAGACCAGCTCGGCGTTCGGGTAGGAGTCGGTGATCGCCTTGAGCTCATCGATCGGCGTCGGGTACAGCTGCTCGAGCCGGACGAGGGCGACCTCGGGATTCGGGTTCTTCTCGAGCTCGGCCCGCAGATCCCAGTGCACCTTGCCCGAGTGCACGAGCACGCGCTTGACGGCCGTGCGGTCGAGACCGCGGTCGTCGTCGATGACCGGCTCGAACCGACCCTGGGTGAACGCTTCGACCGGGCTCGTCGCGCCGCGCAGACGCAGCATCGCCTTCGGGGTGAAGACGATCAGCGGTTTGCGCGGACGGGCGTACGCCTGGCGGCGCAGCAGGTGGAAGTACGACGCGGGCGTCGACGGGCGCGACACGATCATGTTGTCCTGCGCGCACAGCTGCAGGAAGCGCTCGATGCGTGCCGACGAGTGGTCCGGTCCCTGGCCCTCGTAGCCGTGGGGGAGGAGCAGGGTGACGCTGGACTGCTGTCCCCACTTCTGCTCGGCCGCGGAGATGTACTCGTCGATGATCGACTGGGCGCCGTTGACGAAGTCGCCGAACTGCGCTTCCCAGAGCACGAGGGCCTCAGGAGCCTCGACCGAGTAGCCGTACTCGAAGCCGAGAGCGGCGTATTCGCTGAGCAGCGAGTCGTAGACGAAGAAGCGGCCCTGTGCGTCGGACAGGTTCGACAGCGGGAGCCACTCCTGGCCGTTCGCGCGGTCGTGCAGAGTCGCATGGCGCTGCACGAACGTCCCGCGACGAGCATCCTGACCGGCGAGACGCACCGAGGTGCCTTCCACGAGGAGAGAGCCGAATGCGAGCAGCTCGCCGAAGCCCCAGTCGATGACGCCGTTGCGGCTCATGTCGAGGCGCTTCTCCAGCAGCTGCTGGATCTTGGGGTGCACCGTGAAGCCCTCGGGCTTGTTCACGAAGGCGTCGCCGATCATCTGGATGACCTCGTTCGGCACACCGGTGATCTCCGGAGCGCCGACCTGGTCGTCGGCAGGCGGCAGCTCCGGGGAGATCGGCAGAGCGCCGGTCTCGGCGGCGTGCGTCTCAGCGAAGGCGATCTCCAGGCGGTTCTGGAAGTCGGCCTTGGCCTCGTCGTACTCCTGCTCGGTGATGTCACCACGACCGACGAGCGACTCGGTGTACAGGCGGCGGACGGACCGCTTCGCCTGGATGAGATCGGTCATCAGCGGCTGCGTCATCGAGGGGTCGTCTCCCTCGTTGTGGCCGCGTCGGCGGTAGCAGACCAGGTCGATCACGACATCGCGGTGGAAGCGCTCGCGGTACTCGAAAGCGAGCTGAGCGACGTGGATGACCGCTTCGGGGTCGTCGCCGTTCACGTGGAACACCGGCGCCTCGATCGTCTTGGCGACGTCGGTCGAGTAGATCGAGGTGCGACCGTCGTTCGGCGTCGTGGTGAAACCGACCTGGTTGTTCACGACCACGTGGATCGTGCCGCCGGTGCGGTAGCCGCGCAGCTGCGACATCTGCAGCGTCTCGACCACGACGCCCTGGCCTGCGAAGGCCGCGTCGCCGTGCACGAGGATCGGCAGCCAGGCGAACGTGCCGATCGGCTTGCGGTCCTGCTTGGCGCGGACGATACCCTCCAGCACGCCGTCGACCGTCTCGAGGTGCGAGGGGTTGGCGGCGAGGTAGACGGGAAGCTCAGACTGGTCGTCGGCGACGAAGGTGCCCTCGGTGCCGAGGTGGTACTTCACGTCTCCGGAGCCGCGCTGGTTGCCCGGCGTCTGCGTGCCCTCGAACTCGCGGAACACCTGGCCGTACGTCTTGCCTGCGATGTTGGTGAGTACGTTCAGGCGGCCGCGGTGGGCCATGCCGATCGCGGCGCCCTCGAGCCCGGCGGTGGCCGCGCCCTGCAGGATCTCGTCGAGCAGCGGGATCAGCGACTCGCCGCCCTCGAGCGAGAAGCGCTTCTGGCCGACGAACTTGGTCTGCAGGAAGGTCTCGAAGGCCTCGGCCTCGTTGAGCTTGCGGAGGACCCGCAGCTGCTCGTCGTGGCCGGGCTTCTGGTACTTGACCTCGACCTTCTCCTGGAACCAGCGGCGCTGCTCCGGGTCCTGGATGTGCATGTACTCGATGCCGAGCGTGCGGCAGTAGGAGTCGCGGAGCACGCCGAGGATGTCGCGGAGCTTCGCGATGCGTCGTCCTCCGAAGCCGCCCGTGACGAATTCGCGGTCGAGGTCCCAGAAGGTCAGACCGTGGCTCTCGATCTCGAGGTCGGGGTGCGAGCGCTGCACGTACTCGAGCGGGTCGATGTCGGCCATCAGATGACCACGCACGCGGAAGGAGTTGATCAGCTCCTGCACCCGCGACTGCTTGTCGACGCGCTCGGCGAGGTCGACGGCGATGTCGGGGTTCCAGCGGATGGGGGCGTACGGGATGCGCAGAGCGGCGAAGATGTCGTCGTAGAAGCCGCGCTGACCGATGAGCAGCTCGTGCACCTTCTTGAGGAACTCGCCGGAGCCCGCTCCCTGGATGACGCGGTGGTCGTAGGTGCTGGTGAGCGTGATGGTCTTGCCGATCGCCAGCTCGTTGAGCGTCTTCTCGCTCGCACCCTGGAACTCGGCCGGGTACTCGAGGGCGCCGGCGCCGATGATGCAGCCCTGGCCCTTCATCAGACGCGGCACCGAATGCACGGTGCCGATGCCGCCCGGGTTGGTGAGCGACACCGTGGTGCCCTGGAAGTCGCCCGCGGTCAGCTTGTTGCCGCGTGCGCGCGTGACCAGATCCTCGTAAGCGGAGAGGTACTCGGTGAACGTCAACGTGTCGGCGCGCTTGATGCTGGGCACCATGAGGGCGCGCGTGCCGTCGGGCTTGGGCAGGTCGATCGCGATGCCGAGGTTGACATGCGCCGGCGCCACCACGGAGGGCTTGCCGTCGACCTCTGCGTAGAACACGTTCTGGCTGCGGAACTCGTCCAGCGTGCGGATGAGCGCCCAGCCGATGAGGTGGGTGAAGCTGATCTTGCCGCCGCGGGTGCGCGCCATGTGGTTGTTGATGACGATGCGGTTGTCGATCATCAGCTTCGCCGGCACCGTGCGCACACTGGTGGCGGTCGGGACGGTGAGCGACTCGTCCATGTTCGCCGCGAGTGTCTTGGGCAGACCGCGAAGGGGCGTGACCTTGTCTTCTTCGACGGGAGCCGGAGCCTCCGCCGACTCGGACTTCGCTGCGGGCTTCGGAGCCTGCGCCGGGATCGGTGCTGCGGCGGCGGGC
>NZ_JAGYWT010000123.1:0-6033 GCF_019279095.1 Microbacterium sp. BF1
GAACCCTTCCAGCGCGGTGCCGAGCGCACCCGCAGCGACGACCATGCCGGGGCGGGACTCGGTCTCGCGATCGTCGACCGCATCACGCAGGCCCACGGGGGCACGCTGGTGCTCACCCCGCGGACGGACGGCGGCCTGATCGTGACGGTGTGGCTGCCGCATCCGTACCCGGTCGAGCCTTCCGCCTGACCAGGCTGCCGTCCCCGTCCCGGTTCAGATGTCGGAAGATCTTCCGGATGCCGGAGCAGATGGGATCTTCGGCCCGACATCCGCCCTTTCTCCCGACGGATGAACCGATACGGGAGCGCGGGCTCACCAGGGGCTGGGCTCGTAGTCCTTCAGGAACACGCCGTGGATGTCTTCGCCGGCCTCGCCGCGCACGATCGGGTCGTACACGCGGGCGGCGCCGTCGACGAGGTCGAGCGGGGCGTGGAAGCCCTCTTCCGCCAGCCGCACCTTCGTGTAGTGCGGACGCTCGTCGGTGATCCACCCGGTGTCGACGGCCGTCATCAGGATGCCGTCCTTCTCGAGCATCTCACCGGCACTGGTGCGCGTGAGCATGTTGAGCGCGGCTTTGGCCATGTTCGTGTGCGGGTGGCCTGGCCCCTTGTAGCGGCGGGAGAACTGCCCCTCCATGGCCGAGACGTTCACCACGTACTTGCGGTGCGAATCCGAGGCAGCCATCGACGCGCGCAGACGGCTGATGAGCAGGAACGGTGCGGTGGTGTTGGCGAGCTGCACCTCGAGCATCTCGAGCGGATCGACCTGCTCGATCGACTGCACCCAGCTGTTCACGCGGTTCACGTCGGGCACGAGGCCGCCGGCGTCGATCGCGGTGCCGTCGGCGTGCTTCTCCAGCGACGACGATCCGGGGGCCATCGCGAGGCGTGCGAGGTCTTCGGCCGTGAGCGCCTGGCCGCCCTGCTCGGCGACCGTGCCGCCGAGGGCAGCGACCGAGAGCAGCGGATGCGCGTCGACGGATGCCTGCAGCGCCTGCGGGTGCGGGTCGGCCGTGTGACCGAAGGTCTCCATCTCGGGCAGCGGTCCGTCGGGAAGCGGCTGCAGCTCTGCATCACGACGCGGAGGATCTCCGGTGCGTCATAGAGTCCGACAAGGGTCTGGGCCTTGGCTGCAGTGGTCATGAGTCCACGCTAACGCGGGTTGCCATCCGCAGGGCCGGTTCGCCGACCTCCTCCCGATCACTCGCGCCTAGGGTGGAGCCATGCCTCAGCGCCGATCACACGTCGCCCCGTCTGCCGCCCAGACCGAACTGGCCACGGCGCTCGCCGCTCTGCGCGAGTCGGCCGAAGCCCCCGTCGACTTCCCTGAGGATGTGATCGCCGAAGCTGAGGCATCGACGGCGACCGTGCCCGAACTCGACCTTCGCGACATCCCCTTCGCGACGCTCGATCCCGAGGGTTCTCGCGACCTCGATCAGGCGTTTCATCTCGAGCGCGACGGCAGCGGCTACACGGTTCGCTACGCGATCGCCGACGTCCCCGGCTTCGTCGTCCCAGGTGGCGCCGTCGACGCCGAGGCTCGGCGGCGCGGACAGACCCTGTACGCCGCCGACGGCTCGATCCCCCTGCATCCGCGGGTCCTGAGCGAGGATCGCGCGTCGCTGCTCGCCGATGTCGATCGACCGGCATTGGTGTGGACATTCGCCCTCGACTCCGCCGGCGTGGTCTCGACCTTCCGTCTGGAGCGCGCGTTGATCCGCTCGCGCGCCCAGCTCGACTACGCCACGACCCAGATGTCGCTCGATCTCGGCGAAGACGGGCCGGCCGCGCTGCTGCCCGAGATCGGCGCCCTGCGGATGGAGCAGGAGCGCCTGCGCGGCGGAGCGAGCCTGAACCTGCCCGATGAAGAGGTCGTGCGCGCCCAGGACGGCACCTATGCGATCGAGCGTCGCAGTCCGCTGCCCGTGGAGGAATGGAACGCTCAGCTCTCGCTCATGACGGGGATGGCAGCCGCGACCCTGATGCTCGATGCCGGGGTGGGGATCCTTCGGACCATGCCGGAACCGGATGACGCTGCGTTCGAGACGTTCCGGCACCAGACGGAAGCCCTCGGTCGACCGTGGACGACGGGCACCTACGGCGAGTACCTGCGAAACCTCGACCGCGCCGACCCGATGACGCTCCCCGTGCTGGAGGCCGCTTCGTCACTGTTCCGCGGAGCGGGGTATCTGGTGTTCGACGGCGAGACGCCGAAGGATGCTGTGCAGGCCGCCATCGCCGCGCCCTATGCTCACGCGACCGCTCCCCTGCGCCGGCTGGTCGATCGGTGGGCCCTCGCGATCTGCCTCGCCGCCTCGAACGGCACGCCTGCCCCCGAATGGGCACGCGCCTCACTCGCAGAGCTGCCCGCGCTGATGCAGGAGTCCGGTCAGCGCGCCTCACGACTGAACGCCGCCACGATCAACAGCGTCGAAGCCGCGCTCCTGACGCCGCTGGTCGGCTCGACGATGGAGGCGACCGTGATCGAGCTGCGGGGCGAGCGTGCGGCGATCCAACTCGCCGACCCCGCGGTCACGGCGACGGCACCCCTGCCCATGGGGGCGAAGCCGGGCGATGTCGTCCAGCTCCGGGTGGCTCGGGCTGACATCGCGAAGGGAGAGGTCGAGTTCGCGATCTGAACATCCTGTCGGCCTGCTGACGTCGTCTGTCCCCACGGCCATACTGGCGGGATGCCTTCACCGTCCGCACTCGTCGATCCCTCGTCACAGACCCAGCCCGATCTGTTCGCACTGGCGTCTGCATTCATCGAAGTCCCGGTATCGTCCTGGCGATCAGCACCGTGGTGGTTCTTTCGACTTTGCCTCGCCGTCCCCCTTTCCTGTGCGTCCGTCGTGGTCTTCGCTCTGGCGCCGAGCCAGCGCGAGCCCGGTGTCACGATGTTCATCGGTGCGGGAGTCACCTGCGCTGTCGCCTCAGTGATCCTCATGCTGACGCTCCTGACAGCCGATGCCTACACGAAGGTGACCCGGTTCGCGCGAAGGGTCCGCCACTGGATCAGCAATGCGATGCTGGGGCTTTCCGTCCTCTTCGTCGTCGTGCTCGCTCTCGGAGCGGTGGCAGCAGGCATGACACCGGGGGTGAACAGCGACCCGCAGGTCCTGCTCCTGCTCACGACCACCGCGGTGGTGGCGGCTTTCTGGGGATGGATGGCGCTGATCATGACACCACCGTTCCTGTCCACCGCTCCGACGAGCGATCTGCATCAAGCTGGTCGGTCCTTCTCCGCGATGACGGCAGCGGCTGTCGTGCTGGTCGCCTACGGTCACGCCTCGTATCGCCACACCGTCGCGCGGCGTGAGGCTGACGTCAGTCGGCCGGCGTCGCCACGGTCGTCATGACCAGGAGCTGAGGATCGCTCAGGTCGAGCGACACCGTGATCGAGGCGAACGCGGCGAGCGAGTCGACGTGCGTTCCTCCGCAGAGGATCACGGCCTCGCCCTCGGGGAGTTCGCAGTGCCAACGACGACGGTCGACGATGGACGGGCCCTCGGTCTCGACGCTGCTGGAGACACCGGCGGCGACCCATGCCGCGAGCTGGTCGTTGACGCGTGCTTCCCGATCGGTGAGCGTCGCCGCGAACGTCTCGGTGTCGAACCCGGCCCTGCGCATGCTCTTGCCCAGACGGTACTCGTCGACGGCCCCGTCCTCGTGGATCCGACTCGACTGATTGGCGCGGCCCTCGAAGTCGGGGGCACCGAGGGTCGTCCCCGCGCTCTCAGACGCCGTACTCGCTGCGGATGAATTCGCGCAACTGCACGCTGCAGCGCGCGACGGCCTCACGCCAATCCGTCAACGCCCCGTCTTCGGCCTGATCGGACACCGCGCGGAACACGCGGATCGGGACATCGAACTGTCCGGCGACCCAGATGTAGGCGTAGGTCTCCATGTCGACCAGGGCCGCGCCCGAGGGACGGATCACGGCGGTGACCTCGGCGTCCTCGACGAAGTGGTCACCGGTGGCGATCAGCACGCCGTCGCGCCCGGTCGAGACACGTGCCGGCAGCGACACGTGCTGGCCCGAGATGCCGTCGAGATCGGTCACGTCATGCTGAAACGCGGTGCCGACTTCGTGGACGGTCGCCGCGAGGTCGGGATCGATCGCGCCGGCCGTGCCCACGACCACGATCTCGTCGTAGACCTTGGCGTCGAGCGCGCGAGTCAGGGCGTAGGTCGCCTGGAGCTTGCCGGGGCCGCTCACGAGACGGTCGAAGCCGTCGAGCTCCTCAGGGAATGCGGACAGTTCGGATTCGAGGGCAGCGAGCAGCAGTTTCACTGGCCTATTCTCTCAGGTCTTCGCTGGCAGGTGCATGCGCACGCCGCGGCGTCACCCGGGTGTAACACGGAAGGGCGATACTGATTCGAGGACAAGACGGAGGATGACATGTCGTTGCAGAAGCAGATCTCTGAAGACCTCGGCGTCAGGCCCGAGATCGACCCCGAGTCCGAGGTCGAGCGTCGGGTCAGATTCCTCGTCGACTACCTCCGAACGACCGGGGCGAAGGGCTACGTGCTCGGGATCTCCGGTGGGCAGGACTCCACGCTGGCCGGACGCCTCGCGCAGCTCGCCGTCGAGCGGGTGCGGGCGGAGGGAGGGGAGGCGAAGTTCCTCGCCGTGCGCCTGCCTTACCGTGTGCAGCACGATGCCGCAGACGCCGAGGCCGCCCTCGACTTCATCGCGCCCGACTCCTCGGTCGAGGTCAACATCCAGAACGGCGTCGACGGTGTCGAGGAAGACATCGAGTTCGCGGTCACGAGCGACATCAGCGACTTCAACCGGGGCAACATCAAGGCGCGTGTCCGCATGGTCACGCAGTACGCGCTCGCCGGCCATGACGGGATGCTGGTGATCGGCACGGATCACGCCGCCGAGGCTGTGACCGGCTTCTACACGAAGTTCGGCGACGGCGCGGCCGACATCCTCCCGCTCTCCGGGCTCAGCAAGCGGCAGGGGCGCTCGATGCTGCAGTTCCTCGACGCCCCGGATCGGCTGGCGTTCAAGGTGCCGACCGCCGACCTGCTCGACGGTCAACCGGGGCGTGCCGATGAGGATGAGCTCGGACTCACCTACGAGCAGATCGACGACTTCCTCGAAGGGCGCGACGTCGACCCCGAGGTCGCCGGCCGCATCGAGGCGAGGTACCTCGCGACGCAGCACAAGCGGCATCTTCCGGTGACTCCCGATGACACCTGGTGGCGCTGACGCCGGTCGTCTCGACAGGCGCACGCGTTCGCCCGTGTCGGATGCCGCGGATAGTGTCGAGGGATCCGACAGAACGGGAGCATCGTGCGGATCGACACTCAGGCGCAGCGCGTCATCTGGAGCGCGAGCGACCTCAAGGCGGCCGCCGAATGCGAGTTCGCATGGTGTCGGGCGATCGACGCGAAGCTGGGGCGGGTGCCAGCCGTCGAAGAACCGGAAGACGCCACGCTGAAGCGCGCGGCGCAGCTCGGCGATGTGCACGAGCAGAACGTGCTCGCCCGCTACATCGGCGATCTCGGTGACGAGAACGTCCACCGTGTCGAGAAGGTCTCGTCGGTCGACGCCGAAGCACTGGCCGCGGCGATCGATGAGACGGTGACGGCGCTGCGCTCAGACGTACAGGTCGTCTTCCAGGCCGCTTTCGCAACCGAGGAGTTCGTCGGCTTCGCCGATTTCCTCCGTAAAGACGACGACGGGCGCTGGCGGGTGCAGGACTCGAAGCTGGCGCGCAAGGCGCGTGTCACCGCCCTCATGCAGCTCGCGGCATATGTCGACCAGCTCGATCGCCTCGGCATCGCGCGTGCCGATGAGGTCGACCTCATCCTCGGCGACGGCACGCTCAGCACGCATGCCGTCGACGATCTCCTCCCGCTGTTCCAGGTGCGACGCGCACGGCTGCGCGCACAGGCGTTGCCCTCGAAGATGCCGGACTTGATCACGAGAAGCGGGTTGGCCTTGGCGAAGTCACGCAGAGCCTTGGCGGTGGCGACGAAGTCACCGTGCACGAACGCGACAGCCGACGGACCCTTGAGG
>NZ_JAGYWT010000124.1:0-6020 GCF_019279095.1 Microbacterium sp. BF1
TCCACGGTCAGCTCGACATGCGAACACCCGCCGAGGTCGAACAGGCGTATTACGCTGACCAGGAATCAGCCAATCCGGCACCTGTCGGACAAGGCTCCCGATAGGAACGAAAGTCAGGCCGATTCACACACCACTGCTTCGACCGTCGAGACAGACTCCTTGATCGAGTTCGGGCAGTCAGGGTTCTTCCCGTCGGCCAGCAGCTCTGATGCTCGCTGAAGGTGCCCGCGTGCTCCACTGAAGTCGCGTGCAGCTTCGATGGCTGCGCTTACGGCCTCCGCATCAACATCGTTATCCACGAGCACAATCTTCTTCTCGATGAATCAGTATCCGACCAGTACGACTCGAACACACGGTTGAACGGTTGAATGCTTCGACAGTTAGGGTCACCAGATTCTCGGCTCGCCACGTGCTGAATCACTCCAGGTACCTCCTAGGCCCTGCCCGCGTCAGAAAAGATCTCCGAGAAGATTGACCGCAGCTCAGCCTCGACTACGTCGGCTCGGCTCCCGAGAGAAGCTCGAAATTCTTCGAGCGTGACGCAAGTCGCACGGAACTCCACAGCCTGCCGGACCTTGTCGCGATACTTCGACGAACTGTCGTAGTAGTCCTCGACCGCTCCCTGGGACAAGACATGGACGCCGTTCTCGCGGAGACTCTCAATTACCGCGGCCTTCGCTGTTGACACTGCCTTCTCATCTTTCATCAAGACATCATGCCGATCCCCACTCCGCTGATAGGAGAAAAACTCCTCGACTGCGTTAACGATCTTCACCTGCGCGCCCTCTGTGCCATCGAACTCCCTTATTGCCTCGTGGGCGACCTTCCAGCGTGATCGAAGATCACCGCTCTTGTGCAACTCAGCCACCTCGCTTGCCGACTTCTCTTGCGTGCTCTTCAATTGAGAGTCAACCTCTCGGAGCAACTCGGAGCGGAGTTCGTTCTGGTGCGTCGAGGGTTCGAGCTTGTCGAAGCCTCCCAGAAGCGTGTCGAGGTCACACACGACGGAGATCGGGACATCGAACTTCGAGAAGAAGGTGCGGTAGTGGCCGATGTTCCCCTTTCCGTTAATGCGAGCGAACGCGATGTTCGCCTCTACGTCGCTCCACTCCGGGTTCAGCAGCCGCGCGAGGTGCGGGAACAGGATCGCATCGCTATCCCCCTCAACCAATACAACCTTCCTCGCGAAGAATCCGATGCTGTTGTTCTCGTGACAAATGATCTGGAAAGCAGTCTTCGCGCCCAGGTCGTCGCCGATCCTGACTGGTTTTACTTCGGTTGTTGGCGGAGAACCGTCCCGACCCGGAACCTTGCGGAGCTTGGTGAACGTTTGAGTTGATTCCGCGTCGAAGAAAAGCGGTGAGTGCGTAGTGACCAAGACCGGGAAATCCGCAGATACGGCTTGCAGTGCCGAGTACAACTGGCGCTGAGCACGTGGGTACAGATAGAGCTCCGGTTCCTCGAACAGGAGCCAATGTTGGTGCGGATTAGGCGCCTCGCGCGTGCCGGAGGCACGGAGCCTCGTGTAGGCGCGCAAGATGGCGAAGGCCACAGCACGCTTGAGCCCATCACCTTTCGAGATCACTGGTCCATCGTGTCCATCGTCGGCATAGATCTCAGCAGAAGCGAGGATCGTTTTCATCCGCGGCACGGGAACGTTAATCGTCAAGCCAACCTCAGGGAAGCTCTCTCGGACGAAGTCATTGATCAGACTCTCGACTATCCGGACCTGGTCTAGACGCTCGTCTGTGATGGTTCCGTCAGTTCCAACAACACGGCTTATCTGCTTGTGGATTTCGCGGAAGCGTTCTTCGATGTCAGTAAAATGCTCTTGAACCTCCTCCAGTAGAAGAGTCAGAAGCTTGCCGAAGGTAGCACTGTCCGAGGTTTTGACTTCATCGGATACATCTTTGACCGCCTCGATATAGATCGGCTCGGGCAGAAAATTCTTGATGCCGGCGTCCAACCCCGTCCCCAGCGGCTCATCTCGGAACACCTTCAGGTCATCAGCCATCTCGACCACCAGCTCGTCGCGCATAGCACGGACCGTCGTCTGAGTGGGCTTAGCGTCCAGGCGAGCATCGAGTTCAGGTATGAGAACCACGGCTGCCTCTCGCAGGGCGCTTCCCGACTTTCCCTTCATGATGGGCGTTAGGGCATCATCACCCCACCGATCCTCAGCCGGACGAAGACGAGACACGAGCAACTGAGAACGGGCGGACGCCAGTTCCACCTTCCTGACGAGTCGCACCTGGCCATCGACCACATCGGCCTTGAAACTCGCCCGATGCTGCTCGTTCTCGATGCGCTGCAGATCAGCATCCGTGACGTCATCGATGACGAGTTCTACACGGAGCGGCTCCGTGGGATCGTAGAAGTCAGTCGCGACAGCCCGTCGACTTGAACCAGGCAAGAGAAGAAGGATTGCTTGGAGCACCGATGACTTGCCGGCGTTGTTCTCTCCGATCAGGCAGCCGAACGATGAAAGAGGAACAGTCACGTCCTTCAGTCCACGAAAGTTCTGAATCTTGACTTCGGTCATCTTCATGATTTACCCACACTGAATCTCAAGGCTGGAAGGTCTCGGACTTGAACCTAGCGGTTACCTCTGACTGAGCGACTATCGACATGGTCGGCCCTACCGGCGCCCGCCGTGCTTGTGCTCATTGATCCAGCTCAGGGGTGGCACGTTCATCGCAGTTACGAGGGGTGCACTGGCGGAAGCGTGCTTACATCTCATGTGGGCATCCGTCCTCACACGCGCGTCTATCGAGTCAGGTGAGGCACCGCAGGTGCCCCAGAGGCCCAGGAGACGCGGCTGGGCCTTTTGCCTACCTATCCGGCGCTAACCAGTTCGCCCGCTCACTTGACTACGTGAGCCGTGATCCCGATCGATAGGCCAATCGCCGCTCCGGCTTCGATCACGCCGACCGCCGCCGCCAGGTCATCGCGGCCCTCGAATGCTCCGCGTTCGCGCTCGATCATGGCATCGACATCGGTGTCGTTGGTCTCCGGGAGGAGCGCCTCCGCCAGAACCCGCACCGGGGACGGGACCTCGTGCCGCGTCGAGTCCTCGCGCTGCGTGAGCCGCCGCGCACGCAGCGCGAGGACATCCAACGTGAGCGCGAGCGGCTCGGGGTCTACCTCGACTCGTTCGGACAGGATGAAGGTGGTCGCGGGCGCTACGCGCACGAGATGGTGGGCCAACCCGTCCGCGGGGACGCTGGAGGGACGGCATCCATACGAATCATCGAGGATGGTCCGCGCCAGGTACTTTTGCGTGAAGTCGGCGTCCGCATGGAAGGCCGGGGCGAGATACTGCACGATGGCGGGATTGCCCTTGCGCGCGAGCCGACGTTCGAGCCGCTGCAGGATCGGAAGTTGGTGATGCCCTGCGGGGAAAGTCGTCCGGTAGTGCGGCGCTCCCGCATGCGGCCAGGTCGCACTCCCCGTCCGTGACCGGGAGACGTACTCCCCCAGCTTGAACTGGAGGATCACTGCCATCGCTGTCGAGTCGAGCCGGACGTCGTAGCCGAGCGTGCGTTCCTCTCGCAGGCTCGGGATCCGTGGCGGCGCGATTAGAGTCTGCCCATGCCGCCTCAGCACCTCTTCAACCTCGCGGGTCACGGCGTTCGCGTACGAAGACTCCGAGAAATCAGGTAGCACGGCATCAGACTATCCAGCGAAAGCGCCGTCGTCGGGACCGGCTGCACGGCCGAGCCGCGTGTCCGAAAAGCTAGAGTGCCCCGAACAACGCTCCGGCTTTTCGAGCGTTCGCGCTGTCACGTACGTCTGGCTGCCACGAAGAAGCCGACGATCATCCCTGCAACGAAGGCGACAATACCCACGACTCGCTCGGTGCTGGTGGCCGCGTCGGGCGATGACCTCGGGGACGAGCTGCTCTGCGGGTGGCCTGCTCTGCCGTGGGATCTCGACAGTGGCTCGCACCCGCACATCGCTGTCGGCGCTCTTCACTTGGGCAGCTCTCAAGGGCTATGTTGCGACTGCCGACTCCGTCCGAAATGTGCGCATGCCCTCGGGATCGGTTCAGACGCCGGATGAAGACTGGCTCACGCAAGACACGATTGCAGCCCTGCTCGCAAGACAACAGGAACAGTCCGGCCACTATGCACTCATCACTGAGTTTCTCAGCATCTTTGGGGTTCGGTGGGGTGACCTTAGGGCCGTCCGTGTATCTGATCTGCAAACCCTGCCACATCCAGCCGTACGCATCACGAAGAGCCACAGCGACGGCTACGCCGAGAAGCAGCCGAAGACCAAGCGGGGACGGCGAACTCTTCCGCTCACGGATCGTGCGCATGAGATCGCTACTGGGTTCGCCTCCGGGAAGGCAGCACACGATCACCTGTTCACGACAGTGACCGGTCTCCAGCTCCGCATGAATATGTTCCGTCGCTACACCTCCTGGGCCTCAACGGCGGGCGGACGTCGGGTCCATGTGCTTCGCCACTACGCCGCGTCACAGCGGATCCGAGCAGGTATCCCCGTGAACCAGGTCGCCCAGTGGCTTGGCGACGATCCTCGCACCGTGCTGCACGTATGTGCACATGTGATGGGCGAGCAGCAGGACCGTGAGTCCCTCGCTCCGCTCAACAGCCACGAGAAGTCGGAACCCTCTCAGGATCCTCGGAGAACTGAAAGGCACCTGCTCCCCTCCCGAATGAGGGTGCAGGTGCCTGATTTCTGCGGAGACGAGGGGATTTGAACCCCTGGTCCCCGTAAGGGGACTCCACCTTAGCAGGGTGGTGCACTCGGCCGGACTATGCGACGTCTCCAGGCATCCGACCCGAAAGCACGGATGCACCTAGCCATCATAACGGGTCAGACGAGCGGTGACGAACCAGCCCGCGGGACTCTCCTTCTGGCCGACGCGCAACCGACCTGAGCGGGGAGGCGCACTCGCGCTGGGATACTGGCCGCACATCGTGGGCGCCCCGCGTCCACCGCGCGGAAGAGGACCGATCATGCCCCGGACAGACACCGTGAAGCCGGAGCACTCCGACACGCCCCCGCGTCGCCGGCGGGACGGCCAGGCCCGCGGATACGCCATCATCCTCGTCCTGCTCGTCGTCTCCTACGGCCTGTGCGCCGCGCAGCCGAGCACGGATCCGAGCCCCTGGGCCTTCCTCGCGATGCTGGCGACGATCGCGATGGTGTTCTACGTGACCAGGGCCCGGAACCTCGTCCAGCGCGTGTCGTGGGTGGTGCTCTCGGTTGCAGGTGCCTCCGCCGTCGCCGCTGCCCTCTTCGGTGTCGAGGGTCCTCTGCTCGCGATCCCGCTGTCGACGGCGTCGATGATCGCGCTGCTGGTCGCCCCCTGGGCGATCATCGCGCACCAGGTCAACCGACGCGGCCTCGACCTGGAGGCCCTCCTGGCGGCGATCACCGCGTACATCCTGGTCGGGATGTTCTTCGCGTTACGGGGGTTCGGCATGGTGGAGTTCGTGATTACCTCGACAGCGTCGGGCCGGCTTCGAGGGTGCGCTCGTACTCGCGCTGCGCCTCGGCGTTCAGCTCGGTCTTGCGGGCACCGCTGCGGGCGACCCAGGCCCCGAACCAGATGGTCAGCTCACGGGCGAAGACGAAGGCCGCGATCGCGAGCGGGGCGAGCAGCTGCTCTCCGACGAGGTCGAGCCCCTGACTCGCGCTGAGCTTCCAGAACGGCGCCTCGAACAGCTGGCCGAGGATATGTCCTCCATAGGCGATGACGCCGACGATGATGCCGAAGACGACCCAGAGTCCCCAGCGACCGCGGTTGATGATCGCACCGAGCAGCCAGAAGCCGAGGAAGAAGACCACGACGGGCGTCCAGAATCCCCAAGTCGTCAGCGGAGCGATCGCGGTCTGCCCGATGTTCTCCCCGGTCACATCATTACTCGTGAGTTCGCGGCGCAGCAGAGCAGTGAGATCATCCGGGAAGCGGCGATCGGCCTCTCGGAACCCGACCTGTCGCACACCTGCGATCTCATCCACCGTGCTATTGACTCATCGATCACGGG
>NZ_JAGYWT010000125.1:0-5995 GCF_019279095.1 Microbacterium sp. BF1
CCTGGTAGTCCACCCCGTAAACGTTGGGAACTAGTTGTGGGGTCCATTCCACGGATTCCGTGACGCAGCTAACGCATTAAGTTCCCCGCCTGGGGAGTACGGCCGCAAGGCTAAAACTCAAAGGAATTGACGGGGACCCGCACAAGCGGCGGAGCATGCGGATTAATTCGATGCAACGCGAAGAACCTTACCAAGGCTTGACATATACGAGAACGGGCCAGAAATGGTCAACTCTTTGGACACTCGTAAACAGGTGGTGCATGGTTGTCGTCAGCTCGTGTCGTGAGATGTTGGGTTAAGTCCCGCAACGAGCGCAACCCTCGTTCTATGTTGCCAGCACGTAATGGTGGGAACTCATGGGATACTGCCGGGGTCAACTCGGAGGAAGGTGGGGATGACGTCAAATCATCATGCCCCTTATGTCTTGGGCTTCACGCATGCTACAATGGCCGGTACAAAGGGCTGCAATACCGCGAGGTGGAGCGAATCCCAAAAAGCCGGTCCCAGTTCGGATTGAGGTCTGCAACTCGACCTCATGAAGTCGGAGTCGCTAGTAATCGCAGATCAGCAACGCTGCGGTGAATACGTTCCCGGGTCTTGTACACACCGCCCGTCAAGTCATGAAAGTCGGTAACACCTGAAGCCGGTGGCCTAACCCTTGTGGAGGGAGCCGTCGAAGGTGGGATCGGTAATTAGGACTAAGTCGTAACAAGGTAGCCGTACCGGAAGGTGCGGCTGGATCACCTCCTTTCTAAGGAGCATCTGACTCTTCGGAGTCCAGAACCCAGATCGAAGGCATACGTTCTTCGCTGGGAGCTCATGGGTGGAACATTTGACATGGCATCGAGATCTGATCTCGGAACTAGTACGCCGCTTGCGGTTGGAAGGTTCTGGGTGAGGGGACCGGTGTCTGCACGCTGTTGGGTCCTGAGGGACCGGATGCGCTTTGACCTTCGGGTTGGAAGCATTTGGTTACTCTGGGCCTCTTTCTGTTTCCCCGTTTGCGGGGTTGTGGATAGGGGCACCGCCCGTACTTTGAGAACTACACAGTGGACGCGAGCATCTTGCAGCTGATCTTCGGATCGGTTGCACAAGATGATCTTAAAGATCATTAGTCAATTTCATTCCAGGCTTTCGAGTCTGGAGTCGATTCTGATTCAAACTCATGTGATTTCAAGTCTTTAAGAGCAAACGGTGGATGCCTTGGCATCTGGAGCCGAAGAAGGACGTAGCAATCTGCGATAAGCCTCGGGGAACTGATAAGCAAGTTTTGATCCGAGGGTGTCCGAATGGGGAAACCCCGCTGGGCGGCGTGCCGACCTAGTGACTCCCGCCTGAATATATAGGGCGGGTAGAGGGAACGTGGGGAAGTGAAACATCTCAGTACCCACAGGAAGAGAAAGCAACCGCGATTCTGTTAGTAGTGGCGAGCGAAACCGGAACAGGCTAAACCTAGCGTGTGTGATAGCCGGCAGGCGTTGCACGTTGGGGGTTGTGGGACTTTTCAGTCATCTCTGCCGAGGTGGCGGCGTTACAAGAAGGTATAGACGAACGGTCTTGAAAGGCCGGTCATAGAGGGTGCCAACCCCGTAGTCGAAATGCCTCTCTTGGCGCGAAGAGTATCCCAAGTAGCACGGGGCCCGTGAAATCCCGTGTGAATCTGTCAGGACCACCTGATAAGCCTAAATACTCCCAGATGACCGATAGCGGACAAGTACCGTGAGGGAAAGGTGAAAAGTACCCCGGGAGGGGAGTGAAATAGTACCTGAAACCGTTTGCTTACAAACCGTTGGAGCCTCCTTAGTAGGGGTGACAGCGTGCCTTTTGAAGAATGAGCCTGCGAGTTAGCGATATGTGGCGAGGTTAACCCGTGTGGGGTAGCCGTAGCGAAAGCGAGTCTGAATAGGGCGATTCAGTCGCATGTCCTAGACCCGAAGCGAAGTGATCTATCCATGGCCAGGTTGAAGCGACGGTAAGACGTCGTGGAGGACCGAACCCACTTAGGTTGAAAACTGAGGGGATGAGCTGTGGATAGGGGTGAAAGGCCAATCAAACTTCGTGATAGCTGGTTCTCTCCGAAATGCATTTAGGTGCAGCGTTGCGTGTTTCTTGCCGGAGGTAGAGCTACTGGATGGCCGATGGGCCCTACAAGGTTACTGACGTCAGCCAAACTCCGAATGCCGGTAAGTGAGAGCGCAGCAGTGAGACTGTGGGGGATAAGCTTCATAGTCGAGAGGGAAACAACCCAGACCACCAACTAAGGTCCCAAAGCGCGTGCTAAGTGGGAAAGGATGTGGAGTTGCCTTGACAACCAGGAGGTTGGCTTAGAAGCAGCCACCCTTGAAAGAGTGCGTAATAGCTCACTGGTCAAGTGATTCCGCGCCGACAATGTAACGGGGCTCAAGCACGCCACCGAAGTTGTGGCATTGACATTATTGGTAGGCCTTCGTGGTCCAGCCGTGTTGATGGGTAGGAGAGCGTCGTGTGGCCAGCGAAGCGGCGGTGTAAACCAGCCGTGGAGGCTACACGAGTGAGAATGCAGGCATGAGTAGCGAATGACGTGTGAGAAACACGTCCTCCGAAAGACCAAGGGTTCCAGGGTCAAGCTAATCTTCCCTGGGTAAGTCGGGACCTAAGGCGAGGCCGACAGGCGTAGTCGATGGACAACGGGTTGATATTCCCGTACCGGCGAAGAACCGCCCAAGCTAATCCAGTAGTGCTAAGTGTCTGAATCCCAGTGACTGATCCCTTCGGGGTGACGCTCTGGGCCTAGCGCACGACCCCATTCTGGTGCGGTTAGCGTATTAACAGGTGTGACGCAGGAAGGTAGCCCAAGCCAGGCGATGGTTGTCCTGGTGCAAGTGCGTAGGCCGAGTCGTAGGCAAATCCGCGATTCACATAGGCTGAGACACGATGCGGATAAAAAGTGGGTGATCCTATGCTGCCAAGAAAAGCATCGACGCGAGGTTCTAGCCGCCCGTACCCCAAACCGACTCAGGTGGTCAGGTAGAGAATACCAAGGAGATCGAGAGAATCGTGGTTAAGGAACTCGGCAAAATGCCCCCGTAACTTCGGGAGAAGGGGGGCCTTCGGCGTATAGGGATTTACTCCCGAAAGCGTTTGGAGGCCGCAGAGACTAGTGGGTAGCGACTGTTTACTAAAAACACAGGTCCGTGCCAAGTCGCAAGACGATGTATACGGACTGACGCCTGCCCGGTGCTGGAAGGTTAAGAGGACCGGTTAGCCGCAAGGCGAAGCTGAGAATTTAAGCCCCAGTAAACGGCGGTGGTAACTATAACCATCCTAAGGTAGCGAAATTCCTTGTCGGGTAAGTTCCGACCTGCACGAATGGCGTAACGACTTCCCAACTGTCTCAACCGCGAACTCGGCGAAATTGCATTACGAGTAAAGATGCTCGTTACGCGCAGCAGGACGGAAAGACCCCGTGACCTTTACTACAGCTTGGTATTGGTGTTCGGTGTGGCTTGTGTAGGATAGGTGGGAGACTTTGAAGCATGGACGCTAGTTCGTGTGGAGTCATTGTTGAAATACCACTCTGGTCACTCTGGATATCTAACTTCGAACCGTAATCCGGTTCAGGGACAGTGCCTGGTGGGTAGTTTAACTGGGGCGGTTGCCTCCCAAAAAGTAACGGAGGCGCCCAAAGGTTCCCTCAACCTGGTTGGCAATCAGGTGTCGAGTGTAAGTGCACAAGGGAGCTTGACTGTGAGACTGACAGGTCGAGCAGGGACGAAAGTCGGGACTAGTGATCCGGCAGTGGCTTGTGGAAGCGCTGTCGCTCAACGGATAAAAGGTACCTCGGGGATAACAGGCTGATCTTGCCCAAGAGTCCATATCGACGGCATGGTTTGGCACCTCGATGTCGGCTCGTCGCATCCTGGGGCTGGAGTAGGTCCCAAGGGTTGGGCTGTTCGCCCATTAAAGCGGTACGCGAGCTGGGTTTAGAACGTCGTGAGACAGTTCGGTCCCTATCCGCTGCGCGCGTAGGAAATTTGAGAGGATCTGACCCTAGTACGAGAGGACCGGGTTGGACGAACCTCTGGTGTGTCAGTTGTTCCGCCAGGAGCACCGCTGATTAGCTACGTTCGGGATGGATAACCGCTGAAAGCATCTAAGCGGGAAGCCGGCCTCAAGATGAGATTTCCATACCTTCGGGTGAGAGGCTCCCAGCCAGACTACTGGGTTGATAGGCCAGATGTGGAAGTGCAGTAATGCATGCAGCTGACTGGTACTAATAAGCCGATGACTTGATAACACACCGTTTGTTGGTGCTACGCGTCCACTGAGTGGTTCTCGATGTACGGTCGAGAACCGCATAACAACAATGACTTTGTTATGTGTTTGATTGAAACATCAATAGTGTTTCGGCGGCCATAGCGTGAGGGAAACGCCCGGTTACATTCCGAACCCGGAAGCTAAGCCTCACAGCGCCGATGGTACTGCAGGGGGGACCCTGTGGGAGAGTAGGACACCGCCGGACTCCTTTTAGTCAAAATGGCCACCCATCGTTGGGTGGCCATTTTGCGTTTACACGAAGAGAGCAGGGAGCATCATGCCAGAAGAGGAAGAGCGCCGTCCGCGTCGCAACGACGACAGTGGATCGCGCGGGAACCGGGCTTCTGGCGGACGCTCCGGCAACAGTCGAGACGCCGCAGCTCCGCGCCGTGAGGGTGGCGGGTACAACCGTGATGGTGCAGCTCCGCGCCGCGAGGGCGGCTACAACCGTGATGGTGCAGCTCCGCGCCGCGAAGGTGGCTACAACCGTGATGGTGCAGCTCCGCGCCGCGAAGGTGGCTACAACCGTGATGGTGCAGCTCCGCGCCGCGAAGGCGGGTACAACCGTGACGGTGCAGCTCCCCGTCGCGAGGGCGGGTACAACCGTGACGGTGCAGCCCCTCGCCGCGATGGCGGCGACCGCGACAAGTCCCGGTCTTTCCCGCAGCGTGGGGGAGCGGGCAGGGAGCGTCCGGCTCAGGCGGCCAACGAGCGTCCGCGGTTCGATGAGCCGCACATCCCCGATGAGGTCACGGCCCGTGATCTCAATGGGGCAGCTCGCAACGAGCTCAAGACTCTGAGCAAGGAGAACGCCGAGCACGTCGCCCGTCATCTGGCGATGGCCTCCCGCCTCATCGACGAGGATCCCGCACTGGCTCACGAGCATGCGCTGGCTGCGTCGCGACGTGCCGGCCGCATCGCGATCGTCCGGGAGACTCTCGGCATCACCGCGTATGCCACGGAGGACTTCGCCCTCGCTCTGCGCGAGCTGCGCACCTACCGCCGCATCTCGGGCAAGGACGATCAGATCGCTCTGATGGTCGACAGCGAGCGCGGCATCGGTCGTTCCGACCGTGCTCTCGAGACCGGACGAGCCGTCGATCGCTCCGCGCTCGACACGCCTGTCCGCGTCGCGCTGGCGATCGCGATGTCGGGCGCTCGCCTCGACCAGGGCGATCTCGAACTCGCGCTCGGCGAGCTCGAGATCCCCGAGCTCGACCCCGATCGCGCATTCGAATGGAGCCCGGCTCTGTTCGCCGCTCGTGCCGCTGTCCTCGAAGATCTCGGACGCGCGGACGAGGCGGAGTTCTGGGCTCATCGCGCCGAGGTGGCCGCCGAGGCGCTGGGCGTCGATGACGCCGGCGACGAGGAGATCTTCATCGAAGACAGCCTCATCGAAGGCGAGTTCCCGGACGACGAGGACGGCGCACAGGGCGTCGCCGCGGCGACCTCTGACGATCTCGCTCCTGAGGGTGCTGAGGAAGAGTCGGATGTCGAAGAGGAGAGCGCCTCTGACGACGACGACGCGTCTGCGGAAGTGGACCCGACGGTCGAAGACGAGGTGCGCGAGCTTCTCGGCGAAGACGAGGACGAAGACTCGGACCCGGAGGCGTAGTGGCGCTGTTCTCTCGGAAGCGATCCCCGCGCACTCCGCTCGACGGGGTCGACACGGTTCTCGCTGATCTCGATGGTGTGGTGT
>NZ_JAGYWT010000126.1:0-5957 GCF_019279095.1 Microbacterium sp. BF1
GGCTTGACCCAGAGACTGAACGTGAAGCTCTGGGACGCATCGACCGGGGCGCCCAAGGAAGTGATCTCGTATCCTGCAGTCGCCACGTTGGTGGACAGCACCGGAGACGTGAAGGGGAAGTCGGGGATCACGGCAACTGTTCGTCCCGGACGAGCTGCTGGACGACTACCTGCAGGCATCGGGCACGATCTCCCGAGAGACACTGCTGCGCTCCGTCGAGGAGAACCTCCGCTTCGCACCTCCGGACACCTGGCGGTCCTACCCCGGCGCCGCGTCCATCCTCGTCGGCGCGAAGGAGAGGTCGCTCATGAAGCGGTCGGCCGCACTCCTGCATGCGTCACTCCCCCACAGCGACCTGGAAGTCGTCGACGGGTGCGGACACGGTATCCCGCTGCAGCGGCCCGCCTGGCTCGCACGCCACATCGCCGCGACGTTCGGCGACCGTCCCAACGTCGCTGGGCCTCCGGGGCGCTGAGGGTCAGCTGGGGCAGACGCCCTTGTCCTGGAGCGTCGTGTCGGTCACGATCGCTCCGTTCACGTCGACGTCGATCACGGCCGCGCGATCGATGATCTCGAGCCCCGTGAGGGTGAGCCCGGCTGGCAGCTGATCGGCGATGCACACCCGCTGGGGCTGGGTCAGGCCTTCGCCGAGGGAGCCGAGAGTGGAGGCGACCCGGTCGAGATCGATGTCGAGTCCGCCGATGCTCGCCCCGACGGGTGTGAGCTCGAGGTCACCGTCGACCGTGCCGGGCGTGAGGGTCAGCGAGAGCGGCACCGCGGCTCCGAGCACGCTGATCGACCCGCTCACCGTGGCGTTCGGGGCCGCGAACTCCACCGATTCCACGGGCAGATCGGTGCCGGCGAGCAGTGCGGTGAACTGCTCCTGATCGATGCGGATCGTCCCGGTGGCACCACCGATATCGCCGCCGCGCAGCGGGACGCCCGTCGCGGTCACATCGGCAGCTCCGGTGATGCCCTCCAGCGTCACGGAATCCGTGGACAGACGCAGAGTGTCGAGTGTGCCGCCGATCAACTGCGGCAGCAGCAGACCCTCCGTCTGCACATCGAGTTGCTGGTCGGAGGGCAGATCGAGCTGTTCCACGACGATCGACCGCACGACTCCTGGCAGCACGGCTCGTGCGATGAACTCCGCGGCGACCACGAGAGCGGCGAGGACCCCGACCACGATGAGCAGCACCCAGGGCCACCGCGGCCGTGTCCGCGGTGCGGCGTCCGCAGCGTCAGGCGCGGAACCCGGGATCACGAGCGTCGGATGCTCCGCCGCGGCATCCGGATACGGCAGGGTCTGGTTGTCGTCGCTCATGACTGCCATCCTGCCGTACCGAGCAGGAGGCCTGCGTGCGCTACATGCGCTCCGGCGCGGAGACTCCGAGGAGGTCGAGCCCGTTGCGCAGCACCTGGCCGGTGGCGTCGTTGAGCCACAGGCGGGTGCGGTGCACGCTCTCGATCGGGTCGTCGCTCAGCGGAATCACGCGGCAGTTGTCGTACCAGCGGTGGTACAGGCCGGCGAGCTCCTCGAGATAGCGGGCGACGCGGTGCGGTTCGCGCACCTCGGCGGCGAACGCCACGATGCGCGGGAACTCCTGCAACGCGCCGAGCAAGGCGCTCTCGCTCTCGTGCGTCAGCGTCTCCGGCGCAAACTCGGAGCGATCGATGCCCGATTGACCGGCGTTGCGGGCGACGTTGTGCGTGCGCGCGTGGGCGTACTGCACGTAGAACACCGGGTTGTCGTTCGTGCGCTTCTGCAGCAGCTCGGGGTCGAGATCGAGCGGAGAGTCCGCAGGTGAGCGCTCCAGCGAGTACCGCAGCGCATCGGTGCCGAGCCAGTCGAGCAGGTCGTCCATCTCGATGATGTTGCCCGCGCGCTTGCTGAGACGGGCCCCGTTGATCGAGACCATCTGGCCGATCAGCACCTCGACGTTCTTCTCCGGGTCCTCCCCCGCCGCACCGGCGACGGCCTTGAGGCGGTGCACGTAGCCGTGGTGATCGGCGCCGAGCAGGTAGATCTTGTTCTGGAAGCCGCGGTCGCCCTTGTTCAGGTAGTAGGCGGCGTCGGCGGCGAAGTACGTGTACTCGCCGTTCGAGCGGCGGATGACGCGGTCTTTGTCGTCGCCGAAGTCGGTGGTGCGCACCCAGACGGCGCCCTCGTCATCGAACACGTGGCCTTGCTCGCGGAGGCGATCGACGGCCTGATCGATCAGGCTCGTTCCGGAAGCATCCTTCGCGTGCAGCGTGCGCTCGGAGAACCAGACGTCGAACGGCACGTTGAAGCGATCGAGCGAGCTCTTGATCTCGGCGAGCTGGAACCCGTAGGCGAGTTCGAGTGCGACGCTCGACTGCTCGGCGTCGGGGAGTGACAGCAGGTCGGGACGCGCTTCGAGAACGCGACCGGCGAGGGTCGTGATGTACTCCCCCGGGTAGCCGCCCTCGGGGGTCGGCTCGCCCTTGGCCGCGGCCAGGACCGAGACGGCGAAGCGCTCCATCTGCGCGCCGGCGTCGTTGATGTAGTACTCGCGGACGGCGTTCGCACCGCTGGCGAGGAGCAGGCGCACGATCGAGTCGCCGAGAGCTGCCCAGCGCGTGTGGGCGATGTGCAGGGGTCCGGTCGGGTTCGCCGAGACGAACTCGACGTTCACGCTGACGCCGGCCTGAGAGGTGTTCGTGCCGTACGCGGAGCCGGCATCGACGATGACCTTCGCCAGTGCACCGGCGGCAGCAGCATCGAGGCGGACGTTGATGAACCCCGGGCCTGCGACCTCGGCGCTCGAGATGCCGTCGACGGCGGCGAGGCCGTCGACGATCTGCTGTGCGAGCTCGCGCGGGTTCGTGCCAAGCGGCTTCGCCAGGCGCATGGCGATGTTCGAGGACCAGTCGCCGTGGTCGCGGTTGCGGGGGCGCTCCAGCACGATGTCGGATGCGGAGAGCTCCAGCGGCTCGCCGGGACGTCGTTCCTCGGCGATCGGTGCGAGGACGGCGAGGAGGGCTGCGGCGAGGGTTTCGGGGTTCATAGCCTCCCCAGTTTACGGGGCCGGAAGACCTCGGCCGACGGCGCGGACGACGACGAATTTGCGTTCGGCCTCCGGTGATCTACTCTCATGCCATGAAGCCGCCCACCGCCCGACGCCGTGTGGGTGCGGCGGGCATCGTCGCCGGGCTTCTGCTCGCCGTCGCAGCCGTGGTTCTCGGGGTGTGGCGTCCGTGGATCCCCGCACCGGCGACGACCCCGATCATGTAGAACATCGCCCCACTGTCTGCCTCTCTCACCGGAGAGGAACCTCTGATGGACTACGTCATGTTGGGCGTGGGGCTCCTGCTCACGGTCGGCACAGGCCTCTTCGTCGCGAGCGAGTTCGCACTGGTGAACCTCGACCGCGCCGAGCTCGAGGCCAGGCAGGCGCGCGGTGAGTCCCGGCTCTCGCTCACGATCAGCGCTCTCAAGCACACGTCGACGCATCTCTCGGCCGCGCAGCTCGGCATCACGCTGACGACGCTGCTCACCGGTTACACGATGGAGCCGGCGCTGTCGAACCTCCTGCGTCCGACCTTCATCGCCTGGAGCATCCCTGAGGCCGCCGTCGCGCCGATCGCGACCGTCGTGGCCATGCTGGTGGCGACGGTGCTCTCGATGATCCTCGGTGAGCTCGTCCCCAAGAACTTCGCCCTCGCCCTGCCTCTGGCCACTGCGAAGCTCGTGATCCCGTTCCAGATCGCGTTCACGACGGTGTTCAAGCCCGCCGTGGTGGTGCTCAACGGCAGTGCGAACGGCGTGCTGCGCGGGATGGGCATTGAACCGAAGGAAGAGCTCTCCGGCGCCCGCAGCGCGGAGGAGCTGTCCTCGCTCGTGCGACGGTCCGCCAACGCGGGCCTGCTGGAGGCCGACACCGCGTCGTTGCTCGATCGCACCCTCATGTTCTCGCGGCTGACGGCCGCCGACGTGATGACCGCTCGGCCGAGCATGCACGCGATCGCCGCGGGCGATTCCGTGGATGACGTCATCCAACTCGCGCGACGCACGGGCCACAGCCGCTTCCCGGTCTACGGCGACGACCTCGACGACATCATGGGCGTCGTGCACCTCAAGGCGGCGATCTCCGTGCCGCGCGATCGTCGTACCGAAGTCCCCGTCGGCGCTCTCGCGACGGAACCGCTCCGCGTGCCGGAGACGGTACACGTCGACGCCCTGATCGCGGAGCTGCGCGCCCGCGGCTACCAGCTGGCGATCGTCGTGGACGAGTACGGCGGCACAGCGGGTCTCGTGACCCTGGAAGACCTCGTCGAGGAACTTGTCGGTGAGGTCGCCGACGAGCACGATCGCACCAGGGCCGGAGTCATCCGCAACCGGGAGGGCATCACGTTCCCCGGTGAGCTGCGACCCGATGAGCTGCGTCGTCGTGCCGGTGTGGAAGTGCCGGAGGGCGACGTGTACGACACGGTGGGCGGTTATGTCATGAGCGTGCTCGAGCGCGTCCCTTCGGTCGGCGACGAGGTGCCGCTCGACAGCGGTGTGCTGCAGGTGGTGCGCATGGACGGGCGACGGGTGGATCGGGTGCGCTACGTTCCGAGACCGCTCGACGACGTCAACGAGGAGGTGGCCCGATGAGCGATTGGGGAGGGCTCGCCTGGCTCGTCGTGCTCCTTGTCGCGAACGCCTTCTTCGTCGGCGGAGAGTTCGCGGTGATCTCGGCCAGGCGGTCGCAGATCGAGCCTCTCGCCGATCAGGGCTCGCGCGCGGCCAAGACGGCCCTGTACGCGATGGAGCACGCGACGCTGATGCTCGCCACGTCGCAGCTGGGCATCACGATCTGTTCGCTGCTCATCCTGAACGTCTCGGAGCCGGCGATCCACCACCTGCTCTCCGTGCCGCTGCACGCGCTCGGCTGGCCCGATGGCGCGGTCGACGCGGTCTCGTTCACGATCGCGCTGCTGATCGTGTCGTTCCTGCACGTGGTGTTCGGCGAGATGGTGCCGAAGAACCTGGCGTTCTCGGTGCCGGATCGGGCCGTGCTGTTCCTGGCCCCGCCGCTGGTGTGGGTGTCGAAGGTGTTCATGCCGGTGATCTGGGTGCTCAACGCGGCCGCGAACGGCGTCCTGCGCCTGTTCCGCGTCGAGCCGAAGAACGAAGCGGCATCCACGTTCACGCTCGACGAGGTGGCGACCATCGTCAGCCAGTCGCGTCGCGAGGGGGTGCTCATGGACACGGCGGGAACCGTCGCCGCTGCGGTGGAGTTCACCGACAAGAAGGCACGCGACGTCGCCGTTCCCCTGAGCGATCTGGTGACGCTGCCGCAGTCGACCACGCCCGAGGACATCGAGAAGGCGGTCGCCCGCTACGGCTTCTCGCGCTATGTGATCGTCGACGACGAGTCCGTGCCGATCGGCTACGTGCACCTGAAGGACATCCTTCGGGCATCCGAGGGCCCGGACGCGGAGGCCAAGATGATCGAGCCCGTTCCGGCCAAGCGCATCCACCACATGGTGCCGGTGCAGGAGGACACGGATCTGGAAGACGCTCTCGCGGTCATGCGTCGTGCGGGTCGGCACCTGGCGAAGGTGCGCGACGGACAGGGGAACACCACCGCTGTGCTGTTCCTGGAGGACATCCTGGAGGAACTGATCGGAGAGGTGCAGGATACCTCGGTGCTGCAGCAGGTCGTGTCCGGCGACTTCGCCGGACTCATCGTCGACAACGCTTCGGCGCCGCACCGTGTGGTGTTCCCGACCGAGCTTCTGCAGAAGACCCTCGAGCAGGCCGATGTCGACATGACCGTGAATGGTAATGGCGGATGCGGCGGGCCTGGTGTCCATCCGGCATTACCTGATCGATCGGCTTGTACGCCTGGGGGATCTCGTCGATGAAGGCATCGGTATCACGGAACTCGATGCCCGTCATCGCCTCCCGCAGCTGGTCGTGCGTGAAGGTCCGCCGGGCCGCCGAA
>NZ_JAGYWT010000127.1:0-5893 GCF_019279095.1 Microbacterium sp. BF1
CGTTCTAGGCATCGGGCAAGGCGCCCGTTCGAGTCGGCCTCAGGTTGACGACTCGTGACCCCCTGGTCGACTCGTTCGAATAACCGGGATTACCCGGGTCGGGAGTGGGTCGTGACCACACGTACAGCGCAGCAGGCCACAAGCACCGCGCAGCAGTCCACCCGTAAGACCACGAGGCGAGCATCGTCCGCCGATCCGGATCAGGATCTGCGCACCTATGTCCTCGACACCTCGGTCCTGCTGAGCGATCCGCAGGCGTTCTTCCGGTTTGCCGAGCACTCGGTCGTCCTCCCCGTCGTCGTGATCACCGAGCTCGAGGGCAAACGGCACGATCCGGAGATCGGCTACTTCGCGCGGCAGGCCCTTCGACACCTCGATGACCTGCGCATCGAGCACGGACGCCTGGATTTCCCGGTCGAGGTCGGTGAGGGCGGCACTCTCCGGGTCGAACTCGCGAACACCGACTCCTCGGTGCTCCCGGCCGGTATCCGCCTCAGCGACAACGACACCCGCATCCTCTCGGTCGCGATGCATCTCGCGCAGGACGGTCAGGACGTCACGATCGTCTCGAAGGACCTGCCGATGCGCGTGAAGGCTGCATCCCTGGGCCTGCGCGCCGAGGAGTACCTCGCCGAGCAGGCGGTGGACTCCGGGTGGACCGGGATCTCGACGCTCGACCTCTCCGGCGACGACATCAGCGACCTCTACGAGAGCGAGGTCGGCATCAGCGAGCAGGCTCGCGGCCTTCCGGTGAACACCGGACTGATCATCCACTCCGAGCGCGGCTCTGCGCTCGGTCGGGTGAGCGGAGACGGCGAGTACCGACTGGTGCGCGGAGACCGCGACATCTTCGGGATGCACGGCCGTTCGGCGGAGCAGCGCATCGCGATCGACCTGTTGCTCGATCAGGAGGTAGGCATCGTCTCCCTCGGCGGACGCGCCGGCACCGGCAAGTCGGCGCTCGCGCTCTGCGCAGGACTCGAGGCGGTTCTGGAGCGGCAGCAGCAGAAGAAGATCATCGTGTTCCGACCGTTGTTCGCGGTCGGCGGGCAGGAGCTCGGCTACCTCCCCGGTGACCAGGGCGAGAAGATGGGCCCGTGGGGGCAGGCGGTGTTCGACACGCTCGGCTCGGTCGTCTCGGGCAACGTGGTCGAGGAGGTGATCGAGCGTGGATTGCTCGAAGTGCTCCCGCTGACCCACATCCGTGGGCGCTCCCTGCACGACGCGTTCGTGATCGTCGACGAGGCCCAGTCTCTCGAGCGCAATGTGCTGCTGACGGTGCTGAGCCGCATGGGACAGAACTCGCGCGTGATCCTCACGCACGACGTCGGCCAACGCGACAACCTCCGCGTCGGCCGACACGACGGGATCGCCAGCGTGATCGAGACGCTGAAGGGACACGAGCTCTTCGGCCACGTGACCCTGACCCGCTCCGAGCGCTCGGCGATCGCAGCGCTCGTCACCGAGCTCCTGGAGGGTGGAGAGCTCAGCTGACGGCGCGAGACAGCGGGTGCCGCGAGGAACAGGTTCTCGCGGCATCCGCTGTCACATGTGCGGGGTGACTGTGCACAGCGGCCGGGCTCCGCTCGGATGCATGAGCCATGGCCGCTTGCAGGATCGTGCGTCCTCCCCGGCTCAGACATTCGTCGGTTCCTCATGCATCCGGACAGGGGGAGAAGGAGTATCGACCTGCACATCTGCGTGCTTCCAAGACCTGTCCACCAGTTGCGTCGGCGCGGCGGCGTCGCGGGGAGGTGCGCAGCCAGGATCGAGGGATGATCGACGTCGAATTCATCCTCGGACACCTCGGCGGGGTCGCGCGCGGAACGCGACTTCAGGCATTCGGCTGTTCGCGCTCGCGACTGGGGGCCGAGTGCACGGCAGGACGGCTCGTGCGGGTGCGGCCAGGCGTCTTCGCCTCAACGGGAGCGGCGTCGGAGGTGGTCGCCGCAGCGGCACACGGAGGCGCACTCACGTGTGGGAGCGCGTTGAGGCTCCGTGGAGTATGGACCCTCGAGGTCTCGAATGAGGTGCATGTCTGGATGGGGCTGGGTGGGCGACGGCATCACCCGAAGCCGTGCGCGTGCGTCGCTCACTTCACTCCCGGGCGTATGGACGTCGGGATCGCCCCGATCGAGGTCGCACTGGTGCATGCGTTCGGCTGCTACGGAGAGGAGTTCTTCTTCGCCGCGTTCGAGTCTGCGTGGAACAAGCGGATGCTGACGGCGGTGGCCCGCGCGAACGTCCGCGCGGCCCTTCCCTCGACAGCGCGCTGGCTCATCGATCTCGCACGCCCTGATGCGGAGAGCGGCCTGGAATCGGTGGTTCGGCTGAGGCTCCACCTGATCGGGGTCGCCGTGCGTACGCAGGTGATCATCGACGGTGTCGGACGCGTCGACTTCGTCATCGAGGGTCGAGTCATCCTGGAGGCAGACGGTCGGGAGAACCATGACGGACCGGCGAATCGCCACCGGGATCTCATGCGCGACGCCGTGGCCTCACGTCTCGGATTCGAGACGCTGCGTTTCGACTACGCGATGATCCTGCACTCCTGGGATGTGGTCGTGGCAGCGATCGCAGCGGCTCTCGGGCGGGCACGCGCCTGACCGTGACACCTGCATGAGTTCTTGCCGGATGCATGACTGCTCACCGTCATGCGCTCCGGCATCCGTGGCCAGGTCATGCATGTGAGCGGTGCCCAAGAACAGCGGATGCCGCGAGGAACGAGTCCTCGCGGCATCCGCTGTTTCGTGGGGGAACTCAGCCCGGGTGCGTCATCGACAGCAGGTCGAGCTTCTCGTCGAGCTGCTCGAGGGTGAGGTCGCCGCGCTCGACGTAGCCGAGGTCGATCACGGCGTCGCGCACCGTGATGCCCTTGGCGACCGAGTGCTTGGCGATCTTCGCCGCAGCCTCGTAGCCGATGAGCTTGTTCAGCGGCGTCACGATCGACGGGCTCATTCCCGCGAATGCGGCGGCGCGCTCGACGTTGGCCTGAAGGCCGTCGATCGTCTTGTCAGCGAGCACGCGCGAGGCGTTCGAGAGCAGACGGATCGACTCGAGCACGGCCGTGCCCATGACCGGGATGGCGACGTTCAGCTCGAAGGAGCCGGATGCGCCGGCCCAGGCGACCGTCGCGTCGTTGCCGATCACGCGTGCGCACACCATCAGCACGGCCTCGGGAACGACCGGGTTGACCTTGCCCGGCATGATCGAGGAACCAGGCTGCAGGTCGGGGATGTGCAGCTCGCCGAGACCCGTGTTGGGGCCGGAGCCCATCCAGCGCAGGTCGTTGTTGATCTTGGTCAGCGAGACCGCGATCGTGCGCAGCGCGCCGGAGGCCTCGACCAGTCCGTCACGGTTGGCCTGCGCCTCGAAGTGATCCTTGGCCTCGGTGATGGGCAGCTCGGTCTCTGCCGCGAGCAGCGCGATGACCTTCTGCGGGAAGCCGAGCGGGGTGTTGATGCCGGTGCCGACCGCGGTGCCGCCCAGCGGGACCTCGGCGACGCGGGGGAGGGCCGACTGCACGCGCTCGATGCCCAGGCGGATCTGACGGGCGTAGCCGCCGAACTCCTGGCCCAGGGTCACCGGGGTGGCATCCATCAGGTGGGTGCGGCCGGACTTGACGGCGTCCTTCCACAGCTCGGCCTTCGCCTCGAGGGCGACGGCGAGGTGGTCGAGCGCGGGGATGAGCGTGTCGATGAGGGCCTGGGTGACCGCGATGTGCACGGAGGTCGGGAACACATCGTTCGACGACTGCGAGGCGTTCACGTGGTCGTTGGGGTGGACGGTCGCGCCGAGGATGCGCGTCGCGAGCGTCGCCAGCACCTCGTTCATGTTCATGTTCGACGAGGTACCGGAGCCGGTCTGGTAGGTGTCGACCGGGAACTCGCCGTCGTGGTCTCCGGAGGCGACCTGGTCGGCGGCCTGGGCGATCGCATCGGCGATGGCACCGTCGAGAGTGCCGAGCTCCTTGTTGGCCAGCGCCGCGGCCTTCTTGATGCGGGCCAGGGCAGCGATCTGGGTCGATTCCAGTCCCTTGCCCGAGATCGGGAAGTTCTCCACGGCGCGCTGGGTCTGCGCTCCGTAGAGTGCGTTCACGGGCACCCGCACCTCGCCCATGGTGTCGTGCTCGATGCGGTAGTCCTGCTCGGTCATTCCGAACCCTCCTTGGTTGCGGGGTCAGTTCCCTCGGTGGTGACGCCGTCGGCGTCGATTCCGACCGTGATCACGGGCACCGCGGTGCCCTCGGCCAGACGGTAGTTGGCGCCGACGATGCCCAGGCGACCCGCGGACACGGCATCGCTGATGATCTCGGACGACTGCAGCAGATCACTCACGGTGTTGCGCAGATGCTCGATGCCGACCAGTTCCGAGTCGATCTCGGCGACAGTGGTCCCGCCGCTCTCGGCCAGCACCTTCCGCGCGGCGGGAACGATGGGGGCGATCAGCTTCCAGATGTGCGGGGGCAGGGGAGCGGCGTCGATCGCGGTGCCGTCGATCGCCGCACGCACGGCGCCGCAGGAGTCATGGGCGAGCACGACGATCAGCGGCACCTCGAGCACCGCGACGGCATACTCCAGGCTCGCGACGATCGATTCGCCGATCACCTGTCCGGCGTTGCGCACCACGAACAGGTCGCCGAGGCCGAGGTCGAAGATGATCTCGGCGGCGAGGCGCGAGTCGGAGCAGCCGAACAGGGTGGCGACCGGATGCTGCGCTGCCGTCAGATCCTTGCGACGGGCGACGTCTTGATTCGGGTGCCGGGGCTCGTCCTGCACGAAACGGCGGTTGCCGTCCTGCATCTGCTTCCAGGCGGCTGTGGGGGTCAACGGGTGCGTCATGGGGCCTCCGAGATGATGCGGATCTGCGGAATGAGGGATTCGGCGAGTTCGGCGCTCGAATCGGCCGAGCGCGAGCCGTAGAGCAGGATGTAGTCGTCGCCGGCCTGCGTGCCGATGGCATACGTCACGTTCGCGTTCGATTCGGCGTTTCCGGGCTTGTAGACGTCCCAGTCGAGGCCGCCGATGCGCACGGTGTCGGTCGGGGCGATGCCGTTCAGACGCTGCGGAGCCCAGGAGGAATCGGCGTCGAACGCCTGGGCCACCTTGATGAAGCCGCGCTCCGTGTCGGACTTCGGGGCCAGGGTGACCTCCCACACCACGGTGGCGCCACCCTGCATCTCGGCGCCGTTCGCACGCCAGAAGTCGCCGAGCTCCGGGATCAGCACGGGGCGTTCCATCGACGACTCCACGCCCTCGGCGACGGCGGCGACATCCAGCGGCTTCTGCTCGACCGGAGTGCCGCGAGGGACGGCGAAGATGATGACCGCGACCACGGCGACCGTGACCAGGAGAGCGGCCACGAGGTTTCGCACCGTCTGGCTCGACCGGTAGGCCTTGCTGAACGCGGCCTTGCGGGCGGCGGTCTCTTCCGGAGTCTCGGGGCGGCCGAGCTCGGCGATGATCGGGGGCTGCTTGCTCACGAGTCTCCTACCGGCGTCTCGACATCGGATGCCGCGGCGCGAGCCGCGTCGAGGCGGCGCTTGGCGCCCAGCAGCCACTCTTCGCAACGGGCGGCGAGAGCCTCACCACGTTCCCAGAGGGCGAGCGAGTTCTCGAGGGTCGGGGATCCCTGTTCGAGTTCGGCGACGACCTTGACGAGCTCGTCTCGAGCCGCCTCGAACGACAGCGTGTCCACAGGGGTGTCGTTCAGGGCGCTCACTCCTCCATCTTACGTCGTGTGCCGCGGGTGTCCGGCTCAGGCGTCTTCCGCGATCTCGCCCTCCGAGCGGGCGGTCAGCGAGCCCCGGTCGAGGGTGATCGTGAGCGTGCTTCCGGCCGGGGCATCGGCGGCGTCGCGCAGGATCACGCCCCCATCGAGGTGGGCGATCGCG
>NZ_JAGYWT010000128.1:0-5876 GCF_019279095.1 Microbacterium sp. BF1
ACGTCAGGTACGTCAGGTACGTCAGGTACGTCAGCGTTTCACGTGAAACCGAACATGATACGCGTCCGATATCGCAGGTATCTCCCTTCACAGAGCCCGCTAGCGCGCACCAATCCGACGAGCCCCTTCCGTCCGACCAGCAACGTCCGCCGCAACAGCAGCTTCCGGAGCGGCAGGCAGCAACCCATCAGCAGCGCCAGTACCAGTACCAGTACCAGTACCAGTACCAGTACCAGTACCAATGCTGGCACCAGTGACGCAGACCCGCATCCCTTCTACCCTCGCTCCTGACGGAATCCCACCCTGGCGATGCCATCGCCCTCGCGCGCGTTTCGATCGACCGGCGATACACCTCTACATACCCAGGTTCACGGCTGGAAGCAACATGGTGCCCATGTTTCACGTGAAACATGCCAAACGACCTCGACATCCGAATGGGGCAGTGCCGACGAACCAACCTGCCATCAAGGCCATCGAAGCGAACCCAGAGCAGAAGAGTGCCTGATCCTGAACCGATGACGATCGACACTGCAGCGCGAAATCTCATAGCCCCGGGCGAGCGAAGCTAGACGAGGGATCCAGCACCCGACGAACGATCATGTGGACACCTCGTCATCAGCGCCGCGCGATGCCCTGATGCCCATCCCATGGACACGGAAAGCGGGGTGTTTCACGTGAAACACCCCGCCTACCTGTCACAACGAAGCTAGCGAACGCGGGCGCGAACCACCCGAGTGGTCTCGGGGAGGACACTCTCCCCCAACACTTCGACCCTCACATCGGACAGCCGGAACCTCTTGATCTGCTTCTGAGCCGCATCGATCTCGTTCGGTGCGTTCATCCCCTTGAGGAGCGCGAGCTCACCGCCTTCTCGTACCAGCGGAGCAGTCAACGGGATCAGAGTACGCAGCGCGCTGACGGCTCGAGCAGTCACGACATCGAAGCCATCCCCGGGCTGCACGTCCTCCGCACGAGAACGAAGAACAGTGACGTTGGCGAGTTCCAGAGCATCGACCTGCTCGTTGAGCCAGGTGATCCGCCGCTCCATCGGCTCGACCAGCGTCCACTGCACATCCGGGCGGGCGATCGCGAGCACCAGCCCAGGAAGTCCAGCACCCGAGCCGATATCAGCGACGGAGCCGTGGAAGAGAGGAGCAGCGATCACACTGTTGAGGATGTGTCGCGTCCAGAGCCGTGGCAACTCGAGCGGCCCGATGAGTCCTCGCTCCTCGCCCTCGCGAGCGAGAGCTGCAGTGAACGATCGCGCCACATCGATGCGGTCTCCGAAGAGATCTGCGGCGACAGAAGGTTCAGGCTCCAACTCACTCATGCGTGGCTCCGATCGAGCGATGTTTCACGTGAAACATCAACGACGGCGAAGAACCGTGTGACGGTCAGCACCCTCACCGTAGGACTCGGAGACCAGACCGCGCTCCGCAGCGATATCGTGCACCAGCTTGCGCTCGTAGCTGGACATCGAAGGCAGGGATGCCTGCGACGAGCCCTCATCGAGCTTCGCGGCAGCGGCGTCGACCAAGGTCTCCAGCTGACGGCGACGAGTGTCGCGGGAGCCGGCGATGTCGAGGATCAGTCGCGAGAACGAGCCGGTCTTGCTCTGCACGGCGAGGCGCGTCAGCTCCTGCAGCGCCTGGACTGTCTCCGGAGCGGAGAGCACTGACAGCGCATCGCCTTCGGCCTCGACCGAGACATAGGCACGTCCCTGACGAACATCCAGGTTGAGGTCACCGTCGATATCGGCGATGTCGAGGAGCTCCTCGAGGTAGTCCGCGGCGACGTCGCCTTCGTTCTCGAGCTGAGCCACGGTGGGCTCGGCGTTGTCGGTCATGGTTTCGCTCATGAACCGCTCCCCTTCTTCTTCGCGCGCTTCTTACCTACCGGCTGCTGGCGCTTCGGTGCTTCTGCCTTCGCCTTCTCAGCCTCTTCGAGCAGACGCTGCTGCTCTGCCTCGTAAGCGGCCATCGGGACGACCTTGCCCGAGGAGTCGAGCGCCTTGCCCTTGCGTGCCAGACGCTCTTCACGAGCCTTGGCGGCTTCCGAACCGGGAGTCGGCATCTCGCGGATGACGAGGAACTGCTGGCCCATGGTCCAGAGGTTCGAGATGAACCAGTACACGACGACACCGAGCGGGAAGAAAATGCCCGAGAAGATGAAGCCGAGCGGCAGCACGTAGAGCATGATCTTCTGCATCTGGTACGCCTGGCCGGTCTTAGCTTCCGGAGACAGGTTCTTCGAGATGATCTGCAGCTGAGTGAAGAACTGCGAGCCGATCATCAGAACGACGAGGGTGACCAGGATGATGATCGCCGTGGTGTTCTGCGCATCGACCGCGTCGCCCAGTGTCTCGTGCAACGACGCCACACCGAAGAGCTTCGCGTCGTAGAACTCCTTTGTCAGCTCAGCGCTCAGCAAACCGACTCCACCGACACCATCGACGGCGTGTTTCTTCACATCGCTTAGCACACTGAAGAGTGAGAAGAAGATCGGCATCTGGACCAGCAGCGGAAGACAGCTCGACATCGGCGTCGTGCCGTGCTTCTTATAGAGGCCCATGGTCTCGCGACTCATGGCCTCACGAGAGAGCTGATCCTTCTTTCCGCGGTACTTCTCCTGGACTTTCCGCAGTTCAGGAGCGATTTCCATCATCTTTCGCTGGCTCTTGATCTGCTTCACGAAGAGCGGGATCAGAGCGGCACGGACGACTATGACGAGACCGACGATCGACAGTACCCAGGTCAGACCGGATGCCGCGGGCAGACCGACAGCGGTGAGAAGCCAGTGCCAGGCGACGAGGATCATCTCGACGACCCACTTGAGCGGCCACAGGATCGTGCCGATCAGGTCGAAGCCACCCGCCGCGGGCGCATCGCTGGGGGTGGTGCTGGCGAGCAGAAGGTCAAGACCCACCGTTCAGTCCTTTCGGGAAGGGACGACGAAACCGTGTGCGGTCAGGTCGTAGCGGAAGTGGTCGTGCGGACGGACGTCATCGACGCCGCCGGTGGTCCAGGGGTTGCAGCGGAGGATGCGCCATGCCGAGAGCGCCGCTCCCTTCACTGCGCCGTGCTGCTGCACCGCACCTACAGCGTAGGCGGAACAGCTGGGGTAGTACGCACAGACATCTCCATACATCGGGGAGATCACCTTGCGATACGCGGTCAGAAACCCCAGCACCAGATTGCGGGGGATCACGGGGATGCTGCGCACCAGGTCCTGCGAGCGAAGATGCGCAGTCCCGATCGACGAAGCCGGAAGGGCGCTCATGCCGACACCGCGTCGGACGCCGGCGTCAGCCTGCTCAGACAGCGATCGACATCGGCACGAAGCTCGGCGAACGATGCGGTGGCAGACGCAGGAAGGGCACGGATGACGACATCCGTGCCCTCGGGAACTCGCGGGAGCGCCTCCGCGCACACGGCCTTGAGCCGACGACGCACGGTGTTGCGCACCACAGCGGTGCCCACCTGCTTGCTGATGATGAATCCGAACCTCGCGGCTCTGCTCTCGCCCGTCGTCAACATCGAGGTGATGACGCGCGCCCCGCCACAACGGGAACCGCGACGAACGACCAGACGATAGTCGCTCCCGCGGGTCAGCCGATACGGGCGGGCGAGCACAGCAGACTACGCAGAGAGCTCGGTGCGGCCCTTCGCGCGGCGGGCAGCGAGGATGCCGCGGCCTGCACGCGTACGCATGCGGGCACGGAAGCCGTGCTTCTTGGCGCGACGACGGTTGTTGGGCTGGAAGGTGCGCTTGCTCATGGAATCACTCCGGGAATGCTGCCACCGGGTTCACTGCGACCGGAGACATGGGGTACTGCCAAAAATGGCATAAGTCAACCAAGTAAGGGTACGTCTTACCGACGCACAGAGCAAATCTGCGCGCTCACGTGGTGGTCTCCCGGTACGAACCGCACAGCCATTATCCACAACCGGACCACGCCCGGCAGGTGCAACACGCGCGCGTATTTTCAAGGGCAGGTTGCCGTTCACAGCCGGGATGACTACCGTGGCATCCTAAGTTATCCACAGGGGGAACAGCACGTCGACCCCGCCTCGATCACTCGTCCGGAGCGTCATGTCATCACCTGCCCAGCCCGACGTCCCCATCTGGACCACGGTGCAGGAGCTTCTGGTCGACGACGATCGAGTCACCCCGCAACTGCAGGGCTTCCTGAGCCTGGCCGTCCCGGCCGGTGTCATGTCGGCCACCCTCTACCTCGAGGTGCCGAACGACCTCACAGCCGCGCAGATCAACAAGAGACTGCGCCTGCCGATCATGGAGGCCCTCTCCCACATCGGTGAAGAGGTCACCTCCTACCGCGTCGTCGTGAACCACGAACTGGCCGAGCAGCAGACGGCACCGATCGCCGTCGGCGACTTCGGCCGGCACGAGCAGGTGCGCGTCGAGTCCCCGATGGAGCAGCCGACGCAGCTGCGCCATGAGTCCCGCCTGAACCCGAAGTACACTTTCGACAACTTCGTCATCGGGCAGTCCAACCGCTTCGCTCATGCTGCGGCGGTCGCTGTCGCCGAAGCGCCGGCCAAGGCGTACAACCCGCTGTTCATCTACGGCGACTCGGGCCTCGGCAAGACGCACCTCCTCCACGCGATCGGCGACTACGCACAGTCCCTCTATGCAGGGGTGAAGGTGCGGTACGTCTCGAGCGAGGAGTTCACGAACGACTTCATCAACTCGATCGCGAACAACCGCGGTGCCGCGTTCCAGGCGCGATACCGCGACGTCGACATCCTCCTGATCGACGACATCCAGTTCCTCCAGGGACGAGCCGAGACTCAGGAAGCCTTCTTCCACACCTTCAACACGCTGCACGACCACAACAAGCAGGTCGTCATCACCAGCGATGTCGCCCCGAAGCACCTGACCGGGTTCGAAGACCGGATGCGCAGCCGCTTCGAGTGGGGTCTCATCACCGATGTGCAGGCGCCCGACCTCGAGACGCGTATCGCGATCCTTCGCAAGAAGGCACAGAGCGAGGCGCTCCACATCCCCGACGAGGTCCTCGAGTACATCGCGACCGTAGTGTCGTCGAACATCCGCGAGCTCGAGGGCGCACTCATCCGTGTGTCGGCATTCGCCAGCCTGAACCGCTCCGCGCTCGACATCTCCCTCGCGCAGACCGTGCTCCGAGACATCATCGACACGGCCGAGGACAACATCATCTCGCCGACCGACATCATCACGGCCACCGCGCAGTACTTCAAGCTCACCGTCGACGACCTGTACGGCTCCAGCCGTTCGCAGCAGATCGCCACCGCCCGACAGATCGCAATGTACCTGTGCCGTGAGCGCACCAGCCTCTCCCTGCCCAAGATCGGACAGCTGTTCGGCAACCGCGACCACACGACCGTCATGTACGCCTACAAGAAGATCAGCGAGCTCATGAAGGAGCGACGCTCCATCTACAACCAGGTCACAGAGATCACCACGCAGCTCGGCCGACGCTGACACGCCGCATCTCCGAGAAATGGGGAGGACAGCACCTGATCGGGTGCCGTCCTCCCCATTTTTGTGACACGGACAGGGGTTCTGATCCTCGGATAGATGCCTCTATGCACATGTGGATAACTTGTGGATGAAAGTGGATTCGGTCGGGACGAATGTGGGTTGATCACCCAAACCTGTGGATAACTCTGGGAGGGCGGTCCTCGGCCCACAACCCCCCAGCCCGCGGATTCCTCAGGGTTTCCACAACTGACAACTGTGTAGTTCCCTACTCGCTCTTGCTATCCACCGACTTATCCACAGTATCCACAGCTGTTAACACCGTTAAGGAGTTAAGTCATTCAATGCGCGATCCGATCACCAGACGGTGGGGAGAACCGCCGGACGAACGACAA
>NZ_JAGYWT010000129.1:0-5858 GCF_019279095.1 Microbacterium sp. BF1
GGTGCGCGACATCGCGGCCGAGGATGCGCTCCGGGACACGCTGCGGTCCGTCTGGAGAGAGCACCTGGGCGAGGAGCTCACCGCGACCGGCTCCTTCCACGACGTCGCCGCCGCCGAGTTCGTCACCCGCACGGTGCCCGCGCTCGAGGCCGAGGGCGTCACGGTCAGCGTCGAGGGCCGTCGCAAGAGCTACCACGAGCTCACGGGCGAGCCGGAGATCACCGTCTCGACCGTCGAGAGCAGCGATCCCGACTGGTTCGATCTGGGGATCCTGGTCAAGATCGACGGGCGCACCATCCCGTTCGAGCCGCTGTTCATGGCGCTCAGCAAGGGGCGCAAGAAGCTCCTCCTGGTCGACGGCAGCTACTTCTCGCTGAATCACCGTGCGCTCGATCGCCTCCGGGAACTGATCGACGAGTCCGGCGCGCTCGACGAGTGGGAGACCGGTCCGCGGATCAGTCGGTACCAGACCGATCTCTGGGAGGAGTTCGAAGACCTCGCCGATGAGGCGATCCCCGCCGTCTCGTGGCGTGCGACCGCCGACGGTCTGCGCGCGGCCACCTCGGTGCCCCCGGTCGCTGTGCCGTCGGGTATCACGGCCGAACTCCGCCCCTATCAGAAGGAAGGTCTCGACTGGCTCGCCTTCCTGTGGAGCCATCGCCTGGGTGGCATCCTCGCTGACGACATGGGGCTCGGCAAGACGCTCCAGCTCCTGGCCCTCATCGTGCATGCGCGAGAGGCGGGGGAGCGGCGGCCCTTCCTCGCCGTCGTGCCGACATCGGTCCTCGCCACCTGGCGCAGCGAGGCCGAGCACTTCGCGCCCACGCTCCGGGTGCGGCTCCGCGGAAACACCCAGGGTCCCTCGGTCGACGCCAGCATCCGCGACGTCGATCTCCTCATCACCACCTATGCCGTCGCCCGGCTCGACGAGGCCGAGTACGCGCGCGTCGAGTGGGCCGGAATCTTCCTGGACGAGGCGCAGTTCGTCAAGAACCCGGCGACCAAGCTGCACCGCGCCATCGCCTCATTCCGCGCGGATGTGACGTTCGCGGTCACCGGAACGCCGATGGAGAACAGCCTGAGCGAGCTGTGGGCGCTGTTGAAGCTCACCGCTCCGGGGCTCTTCGCCTCGGCGCGGAAGTTCCGCGAGCAGTACATCCAACCCATCGAGCAGGGGAAGGTCCCCGAGAACGAGGAGGGCGGCGCCTACCGTCAGCGTCGCCTCGAGCAGCTTCGTCGGCGGATCCGGCCGCTGCTGCTGCGACGCACGAAGGAGCTCGTGGCACCCGACCTGCCGGCGAAGCAGGAGCAGATCCTCGAGGTCGAGCTCAGCTCCTCCCACCGGGCGCTCTACGACGTCGTGCTGCAGCGCGAACGGCAGAAGGTGCTCGGCCTGCTGGAAGATCTCGACCGCAACCGCTTCATCGTGTTCCGATCGCTCACCCTGATGCGCATGCTCAGCCTGGCCCCGGGGCTCATCGACGCCGCGGATGCGAAGATCGGCTCGCGCAAGCTCGATGTGCTGCTCGAGCGCGTGATCGAGTTGCAGGCTGAAGGGCATCGCGCGCTCGTGTTCAGCCAGTTCACGTCGTTCCTCGACCTCGCCGCGGCCCGCCTCGACGCCGCCGGCATCCCCTACGCGCACCTGGACGGGTCGACGCGCCACCGCCAGAAGGTCGTCGAGAGCTTCACATCGGGAGTGCAACCGGTCTTCCTGATCAGCCTCAAGGCCGGCGGATTCGGCCTCACCCTGACCGAGGCCGACTACGTCTTCCTGCTCGATCCGTGGTGGAATCCGGCGGCCGAGGCGCAGGCCGTCGATCGCACGCACCGCATCGGTCAGGTCAGCCAGGTGTTCGTCTACCGGATGATCTCCACCGGCACGATCGAGGAGAAGGTGCTCGACCTGCAGCGCCGCAAAGCGCGGCTGTTCACGGCCGTGCTCGACGATGAGGCGCTGTTCGCGCAGTCGCTCTCCGCCGACGACATCCGCGGCCTGTTCGAGGACTGACCGGATTACTCACGGCCGGGTCGACCGGGCGCACAGGGAGCCGTCGGTACAATCGAACGGTTCACTTTCGGGAGGAATGCAATGCGGATCACGGGACTCGGCCACGCCGGGATGTTCATCGAGACGGTCGGCGGGAACATCATCTGCGACCCGGTCCTCGGACCCTCGTTCTACGGATCCTGGTTCCCGTTCCCCGACAACCGTGGTCTGGACTGGGAGCGCTTCGGACGCGAGGCCGATTTCCTCTGGATCTCGCACCGGCACCGCGACCACTTCGACCCGCGGCTCCTGGAGCGCTACATCCGCAAGGACATCGAGGTGCTGCTTCCGGAGTATCCGACCGATGACCTCGAGAAGGACATCCGCGCCCTCGGCTACACGAACATCACCTACGCTCCTGCCGGCCAGGTGATCCAGCGCGGTGAGCTCAAGATGATGATCACGCCGCTGCGCGCGCCCAGCGACGGCCCCATCGGCGACTCCTCCCTGAGCGTCGACGACGGCACCGGCTCGATCCTGAACCAGAACGACTCGCACCCGCTCGACCTCGAGAAGCTGCTCGACTTCGGCAAGCCCGACGCCTACTTCACCCAGGTGTCCGGTGCGATCTGGTGGCCCATGGTCTACGACCTGCCGCTGGACGCCAAGCAGAACTTCGCCCGGCTCAAGCGCGAGGCGCAGAACAAGCGCGCGATGTACTACATCGAGAAGGTCGATGCCCCGCACGTCTTCCCGATGGCAGGGCCCCCCATGTTCCTGCGTGACGACCTGTTCGACTTCAACGGTCTCGGCAAGAACGGCGAGTCGATCTTCACGGACCAGAAGCAGTTCCTCGCGCACATGAAGGAGCTCGCGCCGCAGTACGACGGTCAGCTCTTCATCCCCGGCACGGTCGTCACGATCGACGGGGGAGAGGTCACGAGTGAGCAGACGCTCTACACCGAGGCCGAGATCGCGCACATCTTCGATGAGAAGTGGGAGTACCTCGAGGAACAGCGCGCGAGCCGACAGCAGGAGATCCGCGACGAGGAGGCGTCTCGTGCCGAGATCATCCCGCCCGCAGAGATGCTCGAGGCGATCAAGACCTGGTGGGAACCGCTGCTGAAGAAGTCCCGCACCATCCGGCTCGGTGTCGGCGGTTGCGTGCGCTTCCGCATCGGCGAGCTCGACATGGTGGTCGACTTCCCCCGCGCGAAGGTCCGCGAGTACGCGGGCGAGGAGTGCGTGTACTGGTACACGATCCCCGCCGACCTGGTCTCGACGAACATCGTCGATCACGAGATCGACTGGTCCAACTCGATCTTCCTCTCGATGCAGTTCTCGGTGGGCCGCAGTGGCAAGTTCAACGAGTTCCTCACCACGTTCCTCAAGTGCCTCTCGGTCGATCGGATCGAGTACGTGGAGAACTGGTACCAGGAGCAGACCGACCAGACCGAAGATACCGAGATCGGCGACTGGGTCGTTCAGCGCCGCTGCCCGCACCTGCGCGCCGACCTCACCCGCACGGGCACGGTCGACGAGGACGGGATCCTCACGTGCAGCATGCACGACTGGAAGTGGGATCTGAAGACCGGCCGCTGCCTCTCCACCGCCGGCCACCCGATCCGCTCGTCGAAGATCGACGAGGTCACCGATCCGGTCCTGCAGGAAGCGAGCTGATCCGCCGGAGCCTGCGCTCCGATAGACTTTCGTCACAAGCAACCTTTAACACCGTCCTGTGAGGCGGAGAAGGGAGCGGCCGATGAGCATGCGCACTGTGCTGCACGAAGCCGACATCTCACGAGCGCTGACCCGTATCGCCCACGAGATCCTCGAATCCAATCGAGGTGCCGAGAACCTCGTCCTGCTGGGCATTCCGACCCGCGGCGTCACTCTCGCCCATCGCCTCGGCCTGCTGATCAGCGAGATCGCGCAGCAGTCGGTCCCCGTCGGCGCGCTCGATGTCACGCTCTTCCGCGACGACCTCGCCAAGCACCCGACGCGTTCCCCGCGGCCCACCGAGATCCCGGTGGGCGGAATCGACGGCAAGACGGTCGTGCTCGTCGATGACGTGCTCTTCTCCGGCCGCAGCATCCGTGCCGCTCTCGACGCCATCCAGTCGATCGGACGCCCCGCCGTCGTGCGCCTGGCGATCCTCGTCGACCGCGGACACCGCGAGCTCCCGATCCGCCCCGACTTCATCGGCAAGAACATCCCCTCCGCCCGCACCGAGCGGGTCAACGTGCGCCTCTTCGAGAACGACGGGGCCGAGGAGGTGACGATCGGCGAATGAGACACCTCCTCGACACCCGCACCCTCGATCGGGCGACCGCCCTGCGCATCCTCGATGTCGCCGAGGACATGTCCGACACGCAGTCGCGTGAGGTCAAGAAGCTCCCGACGCTGCGCGGCAAGACCGTGGTGAACCTCTTCTTCGAGGATTCGACACGCACCCGCATCTCGTTCGAGGCCGCCGCCAAGCGCCTCTCCGCGGATGTCATCAACTTCGCGGCGAAGGGTTCCAGCGTCTCGAAGGGGGAGAGCCTGAAGGACACCGCGCAGACGCTCGAGGCCATCGGCGCCGACGCGGTCGTGGTCCGCCACCCTGGATCCGGCGCCCCGCAGACGCTCGCCACCAGCGGCTGGATTTCCGCCGGCGTCGTCAACGCCGGAGACGGCACGCACGAGCACCCGACGCAGGCCCTGCTCGACGCCTTCACCCTCCGCAAGCGCCGCTTCGGCGCCGAGAGCCGCGGTCGCGATCTGAGCGGACTGCGGGTCGTGATCGTCGGCGACGTGCTGCATTCGCGGGTCGCCCGCTCCAACGTCTGGCTGCTCACCACGCTCGGAGCAGAGGTCACCCTGGTCGCGCCGCCGACCTTGGTGCCGCAGAACGTGTCGCTCTGGCCGGTCCGCGTGGTATACGACCTCGATGAGGCTCTGGCCGAGGACCCGGACGCGGTGATGATGCTGCGCATCCAGCTGGAACGCATGAACGCTGCATATTTCCCGACTGAGCGGGAGTATTCCCGTCGATGGGGTCTGGACGCACGGCGTGTGGCCGGTCTTCCGGCAGGTAGCATTGTCATGCACCCCGGACCCATGAACCGGGGACTGGAGATCTCCTCCGAAGCTGCCGATTCCCCCCGCTCGACGGTGCTGGAACAGGTCACGAACGGGGTCTCCGTCCGCATGGCGGTGCTGTACCTGCTGCTGGCAGGAGAACGAGACGACGAACGAGGGGGAGACCTGTGAACGAGACCCTCGTCATCACCGGTGCACAGCTGCTCGGTGCCGAGAGCGCCGACATCATGATCGAAGACGGCCGGATCGCCGAGATCGGCACCGGGCTCACGCGCTCCGGCGCGCGCGTCATCGACGCGGCAGGGCTGGTCGCCCTTCCGGGACTCGTCGATCTGCACACGCATCTGCGCGAGCCCGGCTACGAGGCTTCCGAGACGATCCTCACGGGAACGAGGGCGGCGGCCGCCGGTGGCTTCACCGCCGTCTTCGCGATGCCCAACACCTCGCCGGTCGCCGACACCGCCGGCGTCGTCGAGCAGGAGCTCGCGCTCGGCGAAGCGGCCGGCTACGCCACGGTGCAGCCCATCGGCGCCGTGACGGTCGGACAGAAGGGCGAGCGCCTCGCCGAGCTGGGAGCGATGGCCACGTCCCGCGCACAGGTCCGCGTCTTCAGCGACGACGGCTTCTGCGTGTTCGATCCGCTCATCATGCGCCGCGCGCTGGAGTACGTGAAGTCGTTCGACGGCGTCATCACCCAGCATGCGCAGGACCCCCGCCTCACCGAGGGCGCGCAGATGAACGAGGGCACGGTCTCGGCCGAGCTCGGCCTGGCCGGATGGCCCGC
>NZ_JAGYWT010000013.1:0-13722 GCF_019279095.1 Microbacterium sp. BF1
ATCACCGTGACGATGGACATCGAGACTCCGCCGACCTATCGGGACGGCTCGGTCGTGGGGAGCGTCACCTGGACCGCGGGCCCGAACACCGTCACCGCCCGGGTCCAGATCAAAGGCAGCATCGACTTCAGACCCGTGCTGATGACCTGGCCGGCGCGGATCGAGGTGACGCGTCCGATGGAGAGGAACACCTGTCGGCGTCCCGGGATCTCCACGACCAGACCGATGACGCGGGGCGCTGCGGTACTTCGGTACACGACGACGACATCCCGGACCTTGCCGAGCCGGTCGCCGACGGGATCGAAGACGGCGCACCCGGCGAGGCGCGCGGCGAAAACCCGTTGTGTGCTCACTTCTCCAGAGTAGTCGGCGGCTCAGGTCTGCGGCGGGATGGTCGCGCCTCGGGCCGTCCGACGGTGCGCGTGGAAGAATAGCCGGATGAGCATGCTGAACCGGCCCGCGAGCGGCACAGACACCGGCGAGATCGTCGCGTCGATGCGCGACTACGAGAGCGCGCAGAAGACGGTCTCGAAGCTGATCGCCGGGGAGGTGCCCGCGCGCGACATCGCCATCGTCGGACAGAGCGTGCGCACCGTGGAGCGTGTGACCGGCAAGCTCGGCTATGCGGCCGCGGCGCGCTCCGGAGCGATCAACGGCGTGTTGATCGGTCTGTTCCTCGCCGCCATCCTCGTGCTGGGCAACCCCGAGGTTCCGATCCAGCTCTTCCTGGGCTTCGTCCTCATCGGCGTCGCGGTCGGCATGCTCCTGAGCCTCGTCACGTACGCGATCGTCCGTCGTCGCCGTGACTTCGCGAGCGTCACGCAGTTCGCGGCCGACCACTACGAGGTCACGGTCCTGTCCACATCGCTGGGCAAGGCCCGCCAGGTGCTCGGCGCCAACAACGTCGCCCCGGTGCAGTGAAGCGAAGCAGATGATCCCTGACCATCGGCATTAGATGAGGCGGGATCGCGACGCGGCGAATCCCGGCCTTGGTCTTCGGGGTCTTGACGACGAACTTGCCGCCGACCAGGACAACACCACGGGCAACGCGGATGATCCCTTCCTTGGTGTCGACGTCGCCGCGCCTGAGCTCTGCGAGTTCTCCGAAGCGGAGCGCACAGAATGCCGCGAGTTGGACTAGCAGCCGATACCGCTCCGGCATGGCATTGGTGAGCGTGACCAGCTCCTCCAGTGTCGCTGGGATCACCTCGTGCTGCCGGTCAACCGATCCCGCTCCTCGAATTCGCACGGGGTTCTCGATGATGTGCCCGTCCTCGTGCGCCGACTTCATGATCGTTCGCAGGAGGCTATAGGCCCGCGCCCGGTAGGTGTCGGCATTCGCGCGCTTCCGCTTTCTGTCCGACACCTCAGCCAGCGCCGCCAGACGCTTCTCGAATCCGTCGTACCAGCGCTCGACCTGCACCCGGTCGATTTCATGGAGCGGACGCCGGCCGAACTCGGGAAGAATCACTCGATCGAGCAGGTCTTGATAGCCCTCCCGTGTGCGCTCAGCGATCGGCTGGCCCTTCACCTTTCGCGACCGCAGCCACGCACTCGAGTAGTCCTCGAAGCGCATGGCGGTGGCTGATGCGCCGGGGGACACCCAGCGCCCCGACGAGATGTCGGCATAGACGATCTGAAGCCACTTCGTGCCGTCGCCTTTCGTCAGAAAGGACTTGCCGTAGCGCTTGCCGTTGGGTGCGCTGTAGCGTGCAAGCCACTTGCCAGAGGGCATCTTGTGAATCGTGCCGATCTTCGGCTGGGGCATGACAGAACTCCTCGCTAGGCAGCATCGAATGGCAGTCAGCGTGCTACCGCTGTGCTACCAGTTGGGGTTACATTCCGTTCCACTTGGTTCCACTCGGTTCCAAGACGGAATTACCCGGTCAGCTACTATTTTACGCGAGATTCCGCGGGATGTGTGGCGATACCTGATTCTCTTTCGATCCCAGTATCGCGCACAGATAGAAACCCCCGGTTCTCCGGGGGTTTTTTCGTGCCCGGAGTGCGACCGGGAGGATGCGATCCGTCTCGGCGGGGGTTACGGTGGGGCGATCCGCGAAGATGCGGACCCACGCCAAGGAGATCGATCATGGGATCGCTTCGATACTCGATCAACGTCACGCTCGACGGCTGCTGCGATCACGAGGCCGGCGCCGCGCCGGATGAGGAGTCGATGCGGTACTGGACCGCGGAGATGGAGCGCGCCGACGCCCTGCTCTTCGGCCGGGTGACCTACGAGATGATGGAATCCGCGTGGCGCAAGCCCGCGACGGGTGTGTGGCCGGACGGGATGAGCGCGTGGGAGATCCCCTTCGCCGAGGCCATCCACGGGGCGAAGAAGTACGTCGTGTCGAGCACGCTGAGCGAGGTCGACTGGAACGCGGAGCTTGTTCGCGGCGACCTCGAGCGTGCGGTTCGACGTCTCATCCTCGAGTCCCGCGGAACGGTGTGGGTGGGCGGCGTCACGCTTCCCGTGACGTTGGCCGACCTGGGATTGATCGACGAGTACGAGTTCGTCGTTCAGCCGGTGCTCGCCGGACACGGGCCCGCGCTCCTCTCCGGTCTGCGCGAGCGCATCCCTCTCGAGCTCATCGGCCGCCAGGAGTTCCGTTCCGGTTCGTTCGCCCTGCGATATTGACCCGTACGGGAACAGGTGCGGTGACGGCTCGTGCGCCGCGGGTGGGTGTCCGACCGTGCCCGGCCGTCGCCGAGCACGGTCGGAATCTCAGGCGAGGAGGGTCTCGCCGATGAATCCGCCCTCCGCGCACCCCGGCGGGATCGCGAAGACGGCCGACCCGATCGGAACCGTCCACTCGTTGAGCAGGTCGAGTTCATCGAGTCTGCGCTGCATCGGGACGAACTGCCGCTCGACATCGGCTTGGAACGAGACGAAGATCAGGCCGGATTCGGACACCTCGGTGCCGACCGGTCGCTCGTCGTAGTTGTACGCGCGGCGGAAGATGTGTTCCTTCCCCTCGCCGCGGGCGCGTCGGATATGTGCGAACGGCGCGATCACGGGGAAGCCGATCGCCGTCGTCGCCTCGAAGTCGGGTTCGTCGAACTCCTCGGTCCCGGTCAGCGGTGCACCGTTGGCGAGCGTCCTCCCCACGGATGCGTCGCGTCCGCTGCGGTCCAGTCGGTCCCACTTGTCGAGATCCATGCGGATGCGGCGGATCACCATCCCGGTGCCTCCGGCGAGCCATCCGTCTGCGCTCCACACGACCTCGTCGAACTGCTCCGTGCCCGGTTCCGGGTTGGTCGTGCCGTCCACCTGCCCGAAGAGGTTGCGCATCGTCGTGCCGGGGCGTTCCGTGCCATGGGCCCGGCGGAAGCCCTGCTGCGTCCACCGGATGCTCGCGAAGCCGCGGGCGTCCTTGAGGAGCATCCGCGTCGCGTGGGCGACGGTCAGCGGATCGTCTCCGGCGATCTGCACGAGAAGGTCGCCGTCCGAGAACTCGGGCCGTAGCTGATCCACCCTGAAAGCCGGAAGGGGAGCGAGCCAGGAGGGCCCCGCTCCGGCGGCTCGTGCGACGAGCCCTGGACCGAACCCGAAGGTGATCGTGAGCCGCGCCGGGGAGAGCGCGAGCTCCGGCTCGGAGTCGGCGAGGGCAGGCAGCCCCTGCGTCAGACGAGCCGCGTCATCCGTCAGGATGCGCATCAGGCGGGTGAGACCTTCTCGGTCGACATCCTCGCGGAGATCGAGGCCGAGGAAGATGCCGTGTGCCTGCGCTGCGGTATCGACACCGGCCTGGTGGACTCCGAAGAACGGCACTGTGAGCTCACCGTTCATCGGGGCGGAGACCGGTTTCGCTGCGCTCTCCTGGCGGTTCAGGGCGAGGTCCACTCCCACGGCCGCGACCGCGCCGACTCCGGCGACAGCGCCTCCGAGGAGGAACTGCCGCCGGGTCGACCCGGCGCGGCGGGAGCGGGCGCCCTCAAGGGGCGCCGACATCAGTGATCCATACCCTCGTGCTCTTCGCCGCCCTCGTAGTTCTCGTTCGCGCCGGAGTAGTCCTTGACGGGAGCGGTGAACTCATACGTGGAGTCGTCGGAGAACGTGAGAGTGAAGGTGACGTCACTGCCCGCGGTGAGAGGACCGGAGAGGCCCATCAGCATGATGTGGTTCGCTCCCGGCTCCAGGGCGAGCTTCCCGCCGGCGGGGATGACGAATCCGCCGTCCTTCTCGCGCATCACCATCTCGCCGGCCTCGTTCTCGACCGTCTCGTGCAGCTCGATCATGTCGGAGGCCTCGGACGTGACGGAGACGACCGTCACGTCGTCGTCACCGCTGTTGAGGAGGGTGCCGAAGGCGGCGGACATGCCCTCGTCCGCCGACTTCACCCAGGCATCCTCGATGGTGACGGTCTGGCCTGCCGGGCGGGAGGCGGACTCGGAGGTGCTGCTCTCCGGCGTGCAGCCGGTGAGCGCGAGCAGGGAGACCGCGATCACAGCGGCGAGGCGGGGGAGGTTCTTGGTGGTGTTCACAATGGTGCCTTTCACAGGTCATCTGCCGCGGATCCGCCGTCGTGCGGCGGAGCGGCTGCCGTCCGAGGACGACGAAGGAATCGAATGAGGACGAGGGCGAGGACGGCCACGGCCGCTCCGCCCGCGCCGATGAGCAGCACCCTGAGGGCGCTGCCCGAATCTGCTGCGGTCTGATCCGGTTGTTCTGCGGAGGCCGGAGGTGTCGCTGTCGAGCCGCCGGAGGTGGGGCTCTGCAGCGGTTCGGCGTCGCCGATCGTGAAGGGGATGACCCCGGCGATCGGATGACCGTCTTCCGACACGACCTGCCAGCGCACCTGGTAGCCGGCGGTCGGCATTCCCGGTTCGAGCGCGGCGGTGACCGTGCGCCCGGCGACTGTCGCATCGCCGGAGACCCAGTCCTTCCCCGACGCGTCCACGACCAGGACGACGGCCCCGGTCAGCGACTCATCGAGCACCAGGAGCTCGCCGGAGAACGTCATCGTGATGCTCTCCGGCGCTGCAGCCAACTGCTCATCGGCGGCAGGCGTGCTGGACATCAGTTGGTCGTGGGCGGACGCGGGCGTGGCGATCGCGAGGGTCGCGACCGTCGCCAACGCCAACCCGGCCGCAATCCTGCGGACAGGGGACATGGGAATGGCCTCTCATCAGACGTCGCGTGCGCGACGTTCATGCAAGCGTTCAGAACCCGCGCGCATCGATGGCGCACGGCGGTGACGCACCACAGGACCGGTCGGGCCGGTACAGGGCGCGGATCAGATCGCAGCGAAGAGAGGCGGAGCGCGACCCCTGAGGGTGGCGAGGAGGACGAGGCCTACGGCCCGCTCGAGATCGAACCGACCACGCAAGCCGCCGGCGACCGGGGCGACCGGAAGCACCAGGACATGATCGACACGGCGACGCAGCCAGCGGACCACCTGCACGGCGAGATCGCGGAGGGCGAGGACCAGGCGCTCGCCCCGATGAAGCGCGGCCACCGTCAGAAGTGCGGCGATCGCGTGTCCGAGCCACATGGACGCATCGGCGGTGACGGCCTCGGGGACACCGACCGTCGCCGGGATCACCAGGGGCGCCCCATGCACGTGCGGGGTGGCGACGCCGGACGGCGTGACGGTGCCGAGCACGAACAGCGTGTGGAACAGGAACTGGCTGACCGCGACGGAGATGCTCAATCGGATCAGCGACAGAGAACGACCGGCGAGCAGCACGCAGATCATGAACGAGAACACCCACGGCACGGCGATGCCGAGCGCTCCGGGCATCTGCCCGCCGCCCGAGACGTGACCTGCGAGAGCGACGAAGATCGCCAGTGACGAAGCAGCGAAGCCGCGGACGACGGCTGGCCTCCTGGATTCGGTCACGGCTCCAGTCTGGCATGGACGGCGTCGGCGACTCGATTCGCCCATCCGATCGTGGGTGCCGCTCTCGTCAGTCGCGTCCTGTGCGCGGTGCGCGCTTTACCTCCTCGTAGGCGGCGAGCGCGATCTTCCGCGTCTCGGCCAGGTCCACGATCGGCTCGGTGGGGGCGTCGGCGGCCCAGCGCGAGATGTAGAGGCTCTGCGGGTCGAACTTTTTCGCCTGGAGTTCGGGGTTGAACACGCGGAAGTAGGGCGCCGCATCGGCTCCGGAGCCGGCGACCCACTGCCAGTTGAAGGGGTTGTTGGCCTCGTCGGCGTCGACGAGCGTGTCCCAGAACCACTCTTCTCCCAGGCGCCAGTCGATGAGCAGGTTCTTCACGAGGAAGGATGCCACGACCATCCGGACCCGGTTGTGCATGTAGCCGGTGTGCCAGAGCTCACGCATGCCGGCATCCACGAGGGGAACGCCCGTCTCTCCGTGCTGCCACGCGTCGAGGTGGGCGGGGTTCAAGGGCGGCCAGGGGAAGGCGTCGAACTCCGGCCGCAGATTCTCGCTCGCGAGGTCGGGGGAGTGGTACAGCGTGTGCCAGGCGAACTCGCGCCAGCCCACCTCGGAGAGGAATCCACCGGCGCCGTCGACGCCGACCGCCTCGTGCCAGACCGTGAACGGGCTGATCTCTCCCCATCGGAGGTGGGGGGAGAGCAACGAGGTGGCCCCGGCTGACGGTTCGTCCCGCGCGCGATCGTATGAGGGGAGGTCATGCTCGAGGAAGTCCTTCAGCCGCTGTCGCGCGGCGGGTTCTCCCGGCTCCCACGTCTCGCGCAGCCCCTCGGCCCAGTCCGGGGTCGTGGGCAGGAGATTCCAGTCGTCGAGCGTGTCCGATGGCGGCATGTGTGTCGGGCCGGGGACCGACCGAGGCTCCGGCAGAGGGGAACGCGGCGCCGGCAGCGCGAGGCAGGCCCGCCAGAAGGGCGTGAACACCGAATAGTGCGTGCCGCTTCCGGTTCTGACCGTCCAGGGCTCGTGGAGAAGCGAGCCGGCGAAGGAGGCGACCTCGAGTCCATCGGCCCGGAGCGAGCTTTTCAGCGCCGAGTCGACTTCGCGCCCGGGACCCCCGTACCGGCGGTTCCAGAACACGGCGCCCGCTCCGACTTCGGTCACCGTTTCGCGGACGATGCGCTCTGCAGGGCCGCGTCGCAGCACGAGGGCGCCACCACGGTCGCGGAGACGCTCGTCGAGAGAGGCCAACGAGTGGTGCAGCCACCAGCGGGCTGCGCCACCGATGGCACGGATGCCCGGCGACTCCTCGTCGAACACGTACAGGGCGATGACCGGTTCTCCTCGGTCGATCGCTGCCCGCAGCGCGGGGTTGTCTGCGAGTCGGAGGTCATCGCGGAACCACACGATCGAGGGAGACGTCATGGGACCATTCTCCTGGAACGCGTGGTCATGGTTCGTCGCTCAGCCGCGACGGCGGTTACGACGACGAGGGGCCTCGCCGCTCGTCGACCACAGCGCCCACAGTACGAGGAGCGGCTGCAGGAAAAGCCTGCCGAAACGCCGGGCATCCGTATCGAGTCCCGGCGTCGAGCGCCGGGTCTGCCACTGGTGGATGTTCCCCGGCATCACGGCGACGAAGAACGCCGCGGTCGCCCAGCCGATGCGGCGGCGCTCCTTCGGCAGCGCGAGCAGTCCGGCGGCGAGCGCGACTTCGGCGGCACCGGATGCGATCACGATCGTGTCCTTGTCGAGCCTGGTGAGGCGCGTGGCCCAGTCCGGCACCACCACACGGAATCCCCGTGTGCTCAGGAAGTGGCCGACCCCGATCGCGCCGAGCGCGAGCGCCAGTATCCATCGTGCGACTGCTCTGTCCATCCGTTCACGCTACGTGATATTTGACTGCCCGCCACTCCCGCCGCCTCAATGCGCTGGGACACGTCACTGCGGGGCGGACATCCGCGTGCGCTCCCAGGAGCGGAACTCGTCGACGATCCTCGGCGTGTGGGTGTGATGGAGGTAGTGCTCTCCGTCGAGCGGCACGACCGTGCCGTCAGCGACCGCCTCGGCCTGCTCCTCGTGCAACCGCAGCCACGTGGGGACGGACGGGTTGTCGGCGACGACGAACAGCAGCAGGGGGAGGTCCTCGGGAAAGCTCGTGCCGAGTGCATCTTCGAAGTTCGCCGGAAGCAGAGACATCGCATTCAGGTAGGTGGGGCTCAACGTGTTCCGGTCGGTGAGCAGGGCGATCTGCTCCCGTGCCTTAGCGGAGTAGACGGATTCGTCGTAGCCCGTGCCACGGAAGGACGCGATGAGTAGGACCAGTCCGAGGCTCTTCGCGGCACTGAAGAGTCCGACCGGCAGCTCGGTGTCCGAGCCGGGCTGGCCGGGCACGCTGCTGTCGATGCCCACGAACGCCCTGACCTCATCGGGATAGCGGTTCGCGAACTGGATGCCGTAGATGCCGGCGATGGAGTGTCCCATCAGGACGTAGTCGTCGACGCCGAGCTCCTGCAGGGCGGCGTGCGTCTCCGTCACGATGTTGTCGGTGGTGCGGGCGCGGTCCGTGCCGTCGCTCAGCCCGTAGCCGAACGGCTCCACCACGATGACGCGATGATCCTGCGCCAGCTCGGCGACGAGCGGCTCGAAGTCGAGCACGGGCGATGCGGTGCCGAACCCCGGCAGGAGCACGATGTCCTCTGAACCCTCGCCGGTGCCAGGTCGCGACGCGAGTTCGTGCGCGCCATGACGGAACGAGCGGAACGCGCCGAGCAGGGGCGAGATACGGAAGCACGGCGTCGGGTCGCGGAGGAACGGGTGCGCATCGCCAGGGACCTCCACGACGTCGTCGCCCATCAGATCTCGGTCATCAGTCTCAATGCAGGCGTCGCGTCGTCCGCGTTGGAGGTCCGTCCGGAACGTGCGCGCGAGGCCCTGACGACCATCCGACGTTCCTCCCGTACCGTGCTCGCCGACATCGGCGGACTGATGGCGCTGCTGCGCTCCGACGATCCGGACGACGTGCGCGACCTGCGCCCGCAGGTCGGGCTGGCCGGTCTCGATGGGCTGGTCAGGCAGTTTCGCGAGGCGGGGCTCGACGTCGATCTGGACGACGATCTCGAACGGCCCGCCCTGTCGCCGGCCAGCGATCACGTCGCCTACCTCGTGGTTCTCGAAGGTCTGACGAATGCGCACAAGCATGGAGCGGACGGCTCGGCGCGCGTTCGTCTCCAGGCGGAGGACGATGCGCTCCGCCTCGTCGTCGTCAATCAGACGGCTGCGCAACCGGGCTCCGTGTCGGATGCCGGTGGCCACGGGCTGCGCGGGCTGCGTGAGCGGGTCGTCGCCGTCCGCGGAGACGTGCAGGCCGGCACCGCCGACGGCGCGTTCCGCCTGGAGGTTCGGATCCCGCTCGATGGAGGCGCACGATGATCCGGGTGCTCGTCGTCGATGACCAGCCGCTGGTGCGGCAGGCCGTCAGCGACATCCTCGCCGACGGCGGCATCGAGGTGGTCGGCGAGGCGGCGAACGGGCGGGAGGCGGTCTCCGCGGTGAGCCGATGGATGCCGGACGTCGTGGTGATGGACATCAGGATGCCGGAGCTCTACGGCATCGCCGCCACTGCGCAGATCATGAGCGCGCCGCTGACCACGACGCCGCGCGTGCTCATCCTGACGACCTTCGAGGAGGACGACTACGTCGTGGCCGCCCTCCGTGCCGGCGCCAGCGGGTTCATCGGCAAAGGTGCGGAGCCGGAGGACATCGTCGGTGCCGTGCGAGTGGTGCATCGCGGAGAGGCGCTCCTGTCATCGGCGTCGACGCGGTCGCTGATCGAACGCTCGGTGCTGCCACAGCATCCACGCGCCGAGGCCTGGAACAGCGAGCCGTTGCGCCAGCTCACGGAACGCGAACGGGAAGTGCTGCTCCTCGTGGCGGGTGGGGCTTCGAATCAGGACATCGCGGACGACCTCGTGATCTCACCGCACACGGCGAAGACCCACGTGAATCGCATCATGTCGAAGCTGCACGCGCGCGATCGGGCACAGCTCGTGATCGACGCCTACGAGTCGGGGATCGTGATCGCGTCGGGCGGAGCCGACCGTCGCGGCTGAACCCGCCGGAGCGCCACATCCGCGCCGGTGATCTTCACGCGGGTGGCGGTCAGGAGGGCCCAGCCGGGCGAGTAACCTGGTACCGACCCAGATGGAGAGTTTCTGTGCCTGAAAACGCCCGGCCGAATGACGGCTTCGCCCTGTTCACTGACCGAAACGTCGTCGCGATGCGCGTCAACGGCGATCTCAAGGATCTCGCCACGACCGTGACCGACACCGACGTGATCGAGCCGGTCACGATCGACAGCGCGGACGGGCTGAACATTCTCCGTCACTCCGCTGCCCACGTGCTGGCTCAGGCCGTGCAGCGCATCAATCCGCAGGCGAACCTCGGCATCGGTCCGCCCATCACCGACGGGTTCTACTACGACTTCGGCGTCGAGACCCCGTTCACGCCCGAGGACATCAAGGCCATCAGCAAGGAGATGCAGCGCATCATCCGCGAGGGCCAGCGCTTCGTCCGCCGTGTCGTCACCGACGAGGAGGCTCGCGCCGAGCTCGCGAACGAGCCGTTCAAGCTCGAGCTCATCGGGCTCAAGGGCGCCCAGGAGGCCGCCGAGGGCGCGTCCGTCGAGGTCGGCGAGGGTGAGCTGACGATCTACGACAACACCACCCGCGACGGCGAGGTCGTCTGGAAGGACCTCTGCCGCGGTCCGCACCTGCCGAACACGCGCATGATCGGCAACGGCTGGGACCTCACCCGCATCGCCGCCGCCTACTGGCGCGGCAGTGAGAAGAACCCGCAGCTGCAGCGCATATACGGCACGGCCTGGCCGACCAAGGAAGAGCTGCGCGCCTATCAGGAGCGCATCGCCGAGGCGGAGCGCCGAGACCACCGCAAGCTCGGTGCCGAGATGGACCTGTTCTCCTTCCCGGACAAGATCGGCTCCGGACTCGCGGTGTTCCACCCCAAGGGCGGCATCATCCGCTACGAGATCGAGGAGAACCTGCGCAAGCACCTGCTGCGCAACGGGTACGACCTCGTGAACAGCCCGCACATCACGAAGAAGGATCTCTTCATGACGTCGGGTCACCTGCAGACCTATGCGGACGGCATGTTCCCGCCGATGCACCTCGACGAGGTCGTCGATGAGGAGGGCAACGTCACCCGGCAGGGGCAGGACTACTACCTGAAGCCGATGAACTGCCCGTTCCACAACCTCATCTTCCGTTCGCGCGGGCGCTCCTACCGTGAGCTGCCGCTGCGACTGGCCGAGTTCGGCACGGTCTACCGCTACGAGAAGAGCGGCACGCTGTCCGGTCTGACCCGCGTGCGCGGCCTGACGCAGGACGACGCGCACATCTACGTCGCTCAGGACCAGGTCAAGGAAGAGCTCACCACCAACCTGAACCTCGTCCTCGACCTGCTCCGCGACTACGGACTCAACGACTTCTACCTCGAGCTGTCGACGAACGAAGAGGGTAACCCGAAGTTCCTCGGCGAGCCGGAACAGTGGTCGACGGCGATCGAGACGCTGCGTGAGGTCGCGATCGAGTCCGGGCTCGAACTGGTCGCCGACCCCGGGGGAGCGGCCTTCTACGGTCCGAAGATCTCCGTGCAGGCGCGTGACGCGATCGGCCGCACCTGGCAGATGTCCACCATCCAGCTCGACTTCAACCAGCCGGACCGGTTCGAACTGGAGTACACCGGTCCCGACGGCCAGAAGCACCGGCCGGTCATGATCCACCGTGCACTCCTCGGCTCCGTCGAGCGATTCTTCGCGATCCTCCTCGAGCACTACGCCGGCGACTTCCCTCTGTGGCTCGCACCCAGCCAGGTGGTGGGTGTTCCGGTCGCTGAGCAGTACGGCGACTATCTGGACGACGTCATCGCGCAGCTGCGGGCGGCGGGGGTCCGGGCCGATGTCGACCACTCGGACGACCGCATGCAGAAGAAGATCCGCACCCACACGACCGCGAAGGTCCCCGTCATCCTCATCGTCGGGGAGCAGGATCGTGCCGCGGGCACCGTGTCGTTCCGCTTCCGCGACGGCACGCAGGAGAACGGCGTCCCGGTCGAGGATGCGGTGCGTCGTATCGGCGCCGCCATCGCATCCCACGCGCTCGTGCTGAAGGCAGGGGATCTGGCGTGACCGACGGGGCGCAGCCGCTGGAGGATGCCGGAGTACTCGCAGGAGTCCCGGACGAGTTCCAGCGGCTGTGGACCCCGCACCGGATGGCGTACATCCAGGCGGGGCCCGAGCCGCTTCGCGACGAGTGCCCGTTCTGTGAGGCGCCGAAGTTCCCGGATGCCGAGCGGCTGGTCGTCGCCCGGGGAGAGACGGCCTACGTGCTGCTGAACCTCTTCCCCTACAACTCGGGACATCTGCTCGTCTGCCCCTACCGCCACATAGCCATGTACGACCAGGCGACGGCTGAGGAGGTCGCCGAGATCGGCGCGCTGACGCAGACGGCCATGCGGGTGCTGCGTGAGGTGTCACGCTGTGACGGCTTCAACCTCGGGATGAACCAGGGGGCGGTGGCCGGAGCGGGCGTCGACGCCCATCTGCATCAGCACGTGGTACCGCGCTGGACGTCGGATGCGAACTTCTTCCCGATCATCGCGAAGACCAAGGCGCTTCCGCAGCTCCTCGGCGAGGTGCGCGAGGCCGTCGCGGCGGCCTGGCCGGAATCCGGCAGCTGAGACCGACAGCCTCGCTCGCCCGCTCGACAAACCGGGGTGGTCGAGCGAGCGGTGAGCGAGACGACGGGATTCAGCGCACCTGACGTGCCGTGAACTGCATCCGCGGGTGGGCGTAGAACTCCTGGGCCTCGACGAGCTGCAGTTCGCGCTCACCGGATTCGAGCGTCGCCTTGAGCAGGTCGTACACACTGGACGCCGTGCGCTCGAGGGCGATCTTCGCGCTTCCGGTCTCGACGTAGTGTGCGGTGAACAACGCTGCGGTCACATCGCCGGAGCCGTTCGCCTTCATCGGCAGGCGCGGGGTCTGCACGACCCACGCGCCCTCGTCGTCGGCGGCGAGCATCTCGATCGTGCCCTCTTCGCGGTCGGGGCGTTCGACACTGGTCACGAGCACGGTGCGCGGACCCATGGCGCGTGCGAGATCGACAGAGGCGAGGGTGGACTCCAGCGTGTCCGGCTCGGTGTCGGTGAGGAAGCCGAGTTCGAACTGGTTCGGCGTGATGATGTCGGCCACCGGGACGACGCGCTCCCGCAGCAGCACCGGGATGGCGGGTGCGACGAAGCAGCCGGACTTCGCGTTGCCCATGACGGGATCGCACGCGTAGACGGCGTTCGGGTTCGCGGCCTTGACCCGTGCGACGGCGTCGATGATCACGTCGCCGATGCCCTCACCACCCTGGTATCCGCTGAGGACGGCGTCGATCCGGTCGAACACGCCGCGCTCCTCGATTCCCGTGATGACCTCGCGCACGTCGTCGGGCGCGATCAGCGGGCCGCGCCAGGCGCCGTAGCCGGTGTGATTGGAGAAGGTCACGGTGTAGACCGGGAGCACCTCGACGCCGATGCGCTGCAGCGGGAACACGGCAGCGGAGTTGCCGACGTGCCCGTAGGCCACGGCTGACTGGATGGAGAGGATCTTCATTCTCCGACTCTTTCGTTCAGGGCGGGCCGATACCCGCCGTGGATGGTCATCGCCCCGCGGCGACGAGATCTGCGACCAAGGACTCGGCCTCGTCGTCGGAGAGGTCGTGCACGGTCAGGCGCAGGTGGTGCGAGGGCTCCGCCTTCTCGTCGAGGGCGAAGTCGTCACCGGTGCGGGCGAGCCACCCGCGCCGCATGAGCCGG
>NZ_JAGYWT010000130.1:0-5837 GCF_019279095.1 Microbacterium sp. BF1
TTCGCAACCAGCGGGAAGTCCTTCGGCGGGATCGACAGGTAGAACGCGTGGTTGCCCATCGTCCCCCGTTCGACGTCGAGCTTCTCGATGGTCTCGCGGAGCTTGCGGAAGGAGTCCGGATTGTCGACAGGCTGGTGTGGGCGACGCCGACCAGCAGGAGCGCAGCCGTGGGCGGGTTGATGCTGGCGATCAGGTCGGGGGAGTATATCCCGAAGGCGAACGTCGCCACCAGCGTCAGGAGGGCGGCGATGCCTGCAGCGGCACGGACGCGTCTGCTGAGGCGGTCGATGCTGCCGTCGGCGAGGAAGAAACCGAGCTGCTGGAGGGTCATCCACACGAAGGCGAGGTTCAGGAAGCCCAGGCCTTCGAGTCCGGAGGCCGCCCGAAGTACGTCGACGGCGATCGCGGCGACGGCCAGGGCTCCGATGGTCCGCAGGGGCGCGCGCTCATGAGAGGCGGCGAGGAGGGGGAGCAACGCCTGGCAGAGGAGGAAGACCCCCAGGAACCAGAGCGGCTGCCCGTAGCGGAAGCCGGCCGTCGCGATCAGGTCGGCAGGGACGCCCGAGACGGTGAGCAGGGCGAGCGCGAGTCCGATGACGGCGATCGTGAGGATCGCCGGACGCAGCAGGCGGTGCACGCGGCCGGCGACGAAGCCGATAGCCGTTCCTCCGCGCTGACGCATCCGCTGATAGGCGAGGAGTCCGGAGAAGCCTCCGATCACGAAGAACAGCGGCATCACCTGCAGGAACCAGCTGAGCGGTGCGATCCATGCCGTTTCGTCCCTGGCGTTGTCGAAGACCGGGCCGGACTCGCCGACGGTGACGCCGACCATGATCGCGTGCAGGAGGACGACGCCGAGGACGCAGAGGGCCCGGAGGAAGTCGACCCCGGTGTCGCGGGATGCGCGCGGGGGAGCCGTGGTGCTGACGGCGCGCGGTGCCTGGACGATGGTCATGAGTCCTCCTCGGACGCGGTGTTCCAGGAGACTATGGACGCGGTGCAGGCGGAGGCATCACCCTCGGGTGCTGTTGCGACCCCCTACGACGGGGTGAGTCAGGATGAGGGCTCTACGAGTCCGGTGTCGTAGGCGAGGATCACGGCGTGCACGCGGTCGCGCAGGTTCAGCTTCGCGAGCACCTTGCCGACGTGCGTCTTCACGGTCTGCTCCGCGATGAAGAGCTCGGCGGCGATCTCCGTGTTGGAGCGTCCTCGACCGATGAGCACGAGCACCTCGCGCTCCCGATCGGTGAGGTCGGCCAGGGTTGTCGCCGAACGCGGTGCCCGGGGGCGACGGCCGGCGAACTGCTCGATCATGCGACGGGTCACACTGGGGGCGAGCAGCGCATCTCCACCTGCAACGACCCGCACCGCGTGCACGAGTTCCTCCGGTAGTGCGTCCTTCAGCAGAAACCCGCTGGCACCGGCCTCGAGGGCGTCGTACACGTAGTCATCGATGTCGAACGTCGTCAGCATCAGTATCCGGGGCACGTGCGCCGCGGGGTGTCCACTCCCGCACGTTATGCGGCAGGCGATGGCACAGGCATCCCTCTGAGGTATCGGGACGCTCACTCTCCGGGCTGATCTTGCTGACCGCGACGCCCGGCTACGACGCTTATACTGGGAGGCTGGCCGATCGGCCGAACAACCTCCCCGAAAGAACGGACGTCCGCTGTGCTTGCCGTGCACGACCTCGAGATCCGCGTTGGCGCGCGCCTGCTGATGGAGAACGTCTCGTTCCGCGTCGCCGACGGAGACAAGATCGGACTCGTCGGCCGCAACGGGGCCGGAAAGACCACGCTCACCAAGGTGCTCGCGGGCGACGTGCTGCCCTCCGGCGGAAGCGTGACCCGCTCCGGCGAGCTCGGCTACCTCCCGCAGGACCCCCGTTCGGGCAACCCCGAAGACCTCGCGCGCACCCGCATCCTCGATGCTCGCGGGCTCGGTCAGCTCAACCTCGGCATGACCGAGGCCGCGCTCGCGATGGGCTCCGACGACCCGGCGGTGGCCGACAAGGCGATGAAGCGCTATGCCCGCCTCACCGAGCAGTTCGAGGCACAGGGCGGCTATGCGGCAGAGGCCGAGGCCGCCTCCATCGCCAACAACCTGTCGCTTCCCGACCGCATCCTCGACCAGCCGCTGTCGACGCTCTCCGGTGGTCAGCGTCGCCGCATCGAGCTCGCCCGCATCCTGTTCTCCGACGCCGAGACGATGATCCTCGACGAGCCGACGAACCACCTCGACGCCGACAGCGTCGTGTGGCTGCGGGAGTTCCTCAAGGGCTACAAGGGTGGACTGATCGTGATCAGCCACGATGTCGAGCTGGTCGGCGAGACGGTGAACCGCGTGTTCTACCTCGACGCCAACCGCCAGAGCATCGACACCTACAACATGAACTGGAAGAACTACCTGCGCCAGCGGGTGGCCGATGAGGAGCGCCGCAAGAAAGAGCGTGCGAACGCCGAGAAGAAGGCGACGACCCTGCAGCTGCAGGCCGCACGCTTCGGGGCGAAGGCCTCGAAGGCGGCTGCTGCGCATCAGATGATCGCGCGCGCCGAGAAGCTGCTCGCGGGGCTCGACGAGGTGCGCCAGGAAGACCGGGTCGCGAAGCTGCGCTTCCCGAAGCCGGCGCCCTGCGGCAAGACGCCGATGATGGCGTCAGGCCTGTCGAAGTCGTACGGGTCGCTCGAGATCTTCACCGATGTCGACCTGGCCATCGATCGCGGTTCCAAGGTGGTCGTGCTCGGTCTCAACGGTGCGGGCAAGACCACGCTGTTGCGCATGCTCGCCGGTGTCGACCAGCCGGACACGGGGCAGCTGGAGCCGGGGCACGGTCTCAAGGTCGGGTACTACGCGCAGGAGCACGAGAACCTCGATGTGAACCGCTCGGTGCTGGAGAACATGGTCTCGGCTGCGCCGCACATCACCGAGACTGAGGCCCGCAAGGTGCTGGGGTCGTTCCTGTTCACGGGCGACGATGTGCTCAAGCCCGCCGGAGTGCTCTCCGGTGGAGAGAAGACGCGTCTGTCGCTTGCGACGCTCGTCGTCTCGTCCGCGAACCTACTGCTGCTCGACGAGCCGACCAACAACCTCGACCCCGCCTCCCGCGAGGAGATCCTCGGTGCGCTCGCGCACTACGAGGGTGCTGTCGTGCTCGTCTCGCATGATCCGGGCGCCGTGCAGTCGCTCAACCCCGAGCGCGTGCTCATCCTGCCCGACGGTGTCGAGGACATCTGGAGCCAGGAGTACCAGGACCTCATCGAGCTCGCCTGATCCCTTCGCGGGGTTGTGTGGGTCCGCAGAGTATTCGTGGCATAGTCGGGACCATGTCGATTGCGCAACCCCCGTCCTTGTCAGACATCAGGGAGTGGTTGCGTGCGCAGCCTTCCCTCACCGGCGCCGCGCCGACGCTCGACCTCGCAGAGCTTCCCGAGGATCCTGAGCCGCTCTTCGTCGACTGGATCGGGGAGGCGGCCGAGAGCGGGGTCGCAGAGCCGCACACGGCCACACTGGCGACGGTGGACGGTGACGGCATACCGGATGCGCGGACACTGATCCTCAAGAACGTCGATGCGGGGGGATGGTCGTTCGCCGGGGCGCGCTCTTCCCGCAAGAGCCAGCAGATCGCTGCGCGCCCCGCCGCGGCGTTGAACTTCTGGTGGCAGCCGCTCCGGCGAGCCGTTCGCGTGCGAGGAATGATCCGAGAAGCTTCTCCGGTGGAGAGCGCCGCAGATCTCGCCGCGCGCTCGGCCGAGGCCCGCGGTGGCATCGCGGCGGGGGAATGGGTTCTCTGGAGGATCGTTGCGACGCGAGTCGAGTTCTGGCAGGGATCAGCGGACCGGAACCATAACCGGATCATCTATCGTCGCGCGGAGGGTGGCTGGCAACGCACCGTGATGGGCTCGATCACCGGCGTGGAGAGCGATCAGATCGTCGACGGACGTGCATGAGTGACTTTCAGGTGGTCGAGATCGGGGCGCTCGAGGAATGGCGCACCCACCACGGTGGCTTCGACGTCTCGCGATGAACGGCGCTGGCTCTGTCTCCGCAGCGGCTGCACCGATCAGCGCACGTCGAGCAGTTCGTCCTCGACGTCGGCATCGTGGTCCTTGCGACGCGACTTCCTGACCGGGGCCGGCGCGCCCTCGACCTCTTCGCGGTGCTTCACGATCTCCGTGCGGATGATGTATCCGATGAAGATGAAGCCCATCAGGGCGAAGAGAATCCACTGGATCGCGTACGACAGATGGGGACCGGGATCGTCGGTGGGGGAGTCGAATCCACCCAGTGCGCCGTCCCCTGCCGGTTCCTCGCTGATCACTCGTCCGTAGGCGCTCGTGATCACATCGCCGTCGACGAGCGTCGCGATCGACGGCAGGTTGATGGTCGGGACCTGTCCTTCGGGTGCCCCGCGACCCGAGGCCGGTAGCTGCTCGCCCGGGCGAAGTCGCACCGTGACCTCGGCTTCCCCCGAGGGAGGGGCCGGCACCGAATCCGGGGCATCGCCATCGCCGGGCGGCACCCAGCCGCGATCGACGATGAAGATGCGTCCATCGGCGTCACGGAACGGCACCAGCACCTCGAAAGCACTGGTCCCACCGTGAGGGCGGTTCCTGACCAGCAGCTGCTGTTCCGCCAGGTACTCGCCCTTCAGGACCACCGGGCGCCACTCATCGGCCGGATCGAGCGCGCCGTCGTCTCCGATGAGATCGGTCAGGGGGACGGGGTCGGCGTCGTAGTTCTGCTCGACGAGTTCGATCTGCGCGGCGCGGGATTCGTTCCGCTCGAACTGCCAATGCGACAGGAACACGCACGCGACCCCGAATCCGATCGCGATGAGCACGTAGATGACCCACCTGGTCAGTCGTCGGCTCATGCCGGAACTCCGTCTCGAACAGTCACCGGGAACTCACGTGCTGCGAGGTAGTCGCGGAGGTACTCGACATGCTCATCGCAGGCCAGCCAGATCTTCTCCCGATCGATGGCGTGGATCCGAGGATTACGCCACACGACCTGTCTGGTCGCCGCGCTCCGGCACCCGGCGCGCGAGCATTCGAGCTGTGTCATCGGTCCTTGGGGCCTTCATGGATCGTGAACACCGGCGGGGTCGTCGCCTCGGGCTCGATCGGAACCGGTCCCTGCGCTTCCAGCTCCTGCAAGGGCGACTCCGCCGTGGCTTCGGTGCTGTCGCTGCCCGCGTTCGCGAACACCACGGCGATGTACGGAAGCACGGCCGCCGAGATCCCGAAGACCCAGGTGTACCACCCGTAGGGCTGGACGAGCACCATGAGTGCGAAGCACACGATGCGGATGGTCATCGTCAGGACATATCGGCGCACGCGATGGTCAGCCTCGTCCTGCGGAGACTGCGGCAGGGAGGTCACGGCCGGGACTTGACGCGCGTTCTTCACGATGCCTCAAGCCTACGCCGCTGCCGACCCGTCGGCGTGCCCCTTCTGCGGCGGATCAGCGGGAGAAGATGAAGGGCAGGCTGAACGCTCCGACGAACAGGAAGCTGATGATGATGCCGATGAGGGTGAATGCGGCGATCGCGATCATCGCGTAACCGAGAATCAGTCCGGCGATGGCCATGCCTCGACCGCCGATGCCGGGATCACGCCGGGTCTGCCCGAGCGCCATGTGACCGGTGATGACGGCTGCGATCGACGCCAGCACCGGAATGATGGCCCAGACGAGCACGACTCCGGCGATGCCGCAGATCAGCGAGGTGATCGCGAGTCCACTCGTGGGGCGCGGGGCCGGGACTGCGGGGTAGACCGGCGCGCCGTAGGGCGCATAGGCAGGCGGGGTCGTCGGGCTGTACGCCGGCGGGACGGGCT
>NZ_JAGYWT010000131.1:0-5819 GCF_019279095.1 Microbacterium sp. BF1
TCGGTCTCGAATCGATAGACCTCGTTGCCCACTCGGCGGGAACTCGGCTCGCACTCGCCACGGCAACGCAGTTTCCAGATCGGGTACGCTCCATGGCACTCATAACGCCCCCGGCAACCTGGCTGACAGGGACCAAATCCGACACGGATACGCTTGCAGCCACCTACGCGGCACCTGAAGCCGTCGACGCCCTCGCAGCCATGTCCACCGACAACCCGGCGACGGAAGCACAGTTCCGAGAGTCATTCCTCAGGCACGCTCCCGCCAGCTACGCCCAATGGACGCTCACAGAGCAGACTCACGCTGCTATCGGAGCCGTCAGCTTGGCGGCTGCCATGGCCTGGTTCACGGACATACCCGATGACGCCGATGCTCAAATTCGAGCCGTGGCTCCTACACGTACCTTGGTGATCGGCGGCGATCGTGATCTGCTCACCGGCGCACAGCCCGTGAGGGATTACGCAGCAGCGCTGCGTGCCGACTTGGAGGTCATCGCCGACTGCGGGCACTACCCATGGGTCGAGCAACCGGCGCGGTTGCGGGAATGTCTCGTCCCCTGGCTCGCTCCTACCGAGAGCTGACGAACCCGAAACCCCGTGCCGAAACCAGATCTCCCGAAACGAGGTTTCGAGACGGAACTCGTTTGCGGCACACCGCATCCCACCCGCCAGGTCTTGGCCCGGAAACGATCGTTTTCGGAGGGCGCACGAGGTCTCGTCCGTCTCGCACTGCTAGAGCTACCAGCCACGCGGGAATGCACACGACCAGCCTTGAGTTGCATACCCCTTGGGGGTATGTTTTAGGCATGAACGGATACACCGAAGGCAAGGCGGATCTGCGAAAGCGGTTGAGTCGCGTCGAGGGTCAGGTGCGAGGGATCGCACGGATGGTCGACGAAGACAAGTACTGCATTGACATCCTCACCCAAGTTTCTGCGGCGACGAGAGCGCTCGAAACGGTGGCGTTGTCGCTGCTGGGCGATCATCTGAGTCATTGCGTTGCCGAGGCCAGCGCTGAGGGTGGCGAGGTTGCGGCGGAGAAGGTCCGCGAGGCCAACGAAGCGATCGCCCGTTTGGTCCGTTCATAACCACCACGTCTGTCTATTTGAAGGAGCGCACGATGACTGATCGCATTGAACTCGGACTGAAGGATGCAGGCGCCGGGTGCGCGTGCTGCGCTGTCCCCTCGAACACCGAGGCATCCGCGCCCGCCGCCGCTTTGTCCGCGTCCTCAGAAGAGGTTTTGGTTGCGGGGATGACGTGCTCGCACTGCGTGTCAAGCGTCAGTGAGGAGCTGACGGCTGTGGCCGGTATCGAGTCCGTCGACATCGATCTGAACGCCGGCGGCATCTCCCGCGTGACCATCCACAGCGCATCCCCGGTCGACCCCGCTGCCGTGAAGGCCGCGGTTGAAGAGGCCGGGTATACCCTCGCGACCAGTCAGGCCTGAGTCGCTATCCGTCTGCACCCGGCTCGACCGGGCGCACCCGAGCAAGGAGTTCCGATGAGCCAGCAGGACGAACACACCCATCACGCCGCGCACGAGAACCACGGCGCGGCGCCGATGAGGGCGGATGAGCACGCGGCGATGAGCCACGATCACAGCGCTTCTCCAGAAAATGGCGCTTCCCCGGAACATGGCGGACACGGCGGACATGGTGGGCACGGTGATCATGTGGGCCAGTTCCGGCGGCTGTTCTGGATCATGCTTGTTCTCGCGGCGCCGGTTGTCGGGTTCTCGATGATGTTCTCGATGCTGCTCGGATACCCGCTGCCAGACGCCGCGTGGGTTGGGTGGATCTCCCCGGTTCTCGGAACAGTCATGTACGTGTGGGGTGGGGCACCGTTCCTCACCGGCGCGGTGAGTGAGCTTCGTGCGCGTAAGCCCGGGATGATGCTGCTGATCGCCCTCGCGATCACGGTGGCGTTCCTCGCGTCATGGGGTGCGAGTCTGGGCCTGTTGCACCACGAGTTGGATTTCTGGTGGGAGCTGGCCCTGCTGATCGTGATCATGCTGCTTGGTCACTGGATCGAGATGCGCTCTCTCGCGCAGACCACCTCGGCACTGGATTCCCTTGCCGCTCTGCTGCCCGATGAGGCGGAGAAGGTAGAGGGCGACACGACAACCACTGTCGCGCCTGCTGACTTGCTGGTGGGGGATGTCGTTGTGGTGCGCCCCGGCGGGCGGGTCCCCGCGGACGGGCGGATCGTGCAGGGCTCGGCGAGCATGGACGAGTCGATGATCACTGGCGAGTCCCGGCCGGTGCGCCGTAGCGACGGCGATCAGGTGATCGCCGGCACGGTCGCGACCGATTCTGGTGTGCGGGTGGAGATCACTGCGATCGGTGAGGACACTGCTCTGGCGGGGATTCAGAAGCTAGTGACCGAGGCGCAGAGTTCGTCGTCGCGGGCGCAACGGCTCGCGGATAAGGCGGCGGGGTGGTTGTTCTGGTTCGCGCTCGGCGCTGCCGCGATCACCGCGATCGTGTGGACGGTCGTCGGCCAGCCCGACGCCGCGGTGATCCGCACGATCACCGTGCTCGTGATCGCCTGCCCGCACGCTCTCGGCTTGGCGATCCCACTGGTTGTGTCGATCGCGACGGAGCGCGCCGCCCGTGGGGGTGTGCTGATCAAGGATCGTCTCGCGCTGGAGAGCATGCGTACCGTCGACACGGTCCTGTTCGACAAGACCGGCACCCTCACTAAGGGCACCCCCGCCGTTACCGCGATCGACCCCGTCTCCGGCACCGATTCCGACCAGTTGCTGGCGTGGGCTGCGGCCGCGGAAGCGGACTCCGAGCACCCCCTCGCCCGCGCGATCGTGAACGCGGCCAAGGAGAAGAACCTCACCGTTCCCGCGTCCTCTGACTTCGAGTCGTCCCCGGCTGTCGGAGTTCGTGCGCGTGTCGATGGACACGTTGTGCAAGTCGGTGGACCGTACATGCTCGAGCAGGAGAACGCCCACGAGCTGCCGGTTGCCGACGAGTGGCGCAATGAGGGTGCGATCATCCTCCACGTCCTCGTCGACGGCAAGGTTGCGGGCGCTCTACGCCTGGCAGACGAGATCCGCTCCGAGTCGCGTCACGCAGTCGAGGCCCTCCATGAGCGCGGTGTGCAGGTGGTCATGATCACCGGTGATGCCGATGCGGTCGCCGCCTCCGTGGCGGGCGAGCTGGGTATCGACCGGTACTTCGCCGGGGTGCGACCGGAGGACAAGGCCTCGAAGGTGAAAGAACTGCAGGGCGAGGGCCGCAAGGTCGCGATGGTCGGAGACGGCGTGAACGACGCCCCCGCGCTCGCGCAGGCGGATGTCGGTATCGCGATCGGCGCGGGAACGGACGTCGCGATCGCCTCGGCCGGGGTCATCCTCGCCAGCGACGACCCTCGGTCGGTGCTGTCGGTGATCGAACTGTCACGGGCCAGCTACCGGAAGATGAAGCAGAACCTCTGGTGGGCCGCTGGCTACAACCTGCTCTCCGTCCCGCTCGCGGCCGGCGTGCTCGCCCCCATCGGGTTCGTGCTCCCGATGTCCGTGGGGGCCGTGCTGATGTCCCTGTCGACCATCGTCGTCGCGCTCAACGCGCAGCTGCTGCGCCGGCTGGATCTCCGCCCGGACGCAGTAGCGGGTAAGTAGCAAGAAACGGTCAGGGTGACGGACGTAGGCTGAGGAGAACGGGAGGTGAGTATGTCGCTGATCAACGTCGCACAACAGGTGCGGGGACCGCGCACGCTCACCCATACCGTCTTGGCCGTCCTCGCGGTCGCGGTGGGCGTCATCGCGGGTCTGCTGGCGATGCACTCCTTCAACTCGCACGCGACAACTGCCGGCCACCACGACACCGTCGCTGTCAGCACGCAGGCCGATGTATCTGCCCATCACCACGACACGTCCGAAGCCGCCGCCGTGCCGGACTCACCGACGGCGGATGCGGGATGCGCGACGTGCGGGGGCACGGACTCGATGACGTGGATGGCGTGCGTCCTCGCGCTCCTGGTCGCCACAATCCTGCTCGGACGGATCGGGCTCGGCTGGCGGCACGCGACACTGATCGCAATACTCACGGCCGCGACGACGCGCTGGCCCGCCCGCGCTCACGCCCTCCCGCCACCCCCCTCTCTCACGGTCCTCTGCATCAGTCGCACGTGACGGCGCGCCTGCCCGCTCTGCGGGCACGCACCCCTGGCACCGGCATCAGCCGGGCCTCATCACCGACCCTTGGAGAACACTCATGAAGATTCGACCCGCGGCGATCGCCGCACTCACCCTCACAGCTCTGCTCGCTCTCACCGGCTGCGCGGGAAGCACCGGTTCCGGCGACGGCATGGAAGGCATGGACCACGGCGGAAGCTCGTCCGCACCCGCCGACACAGTAGACGCCAATGACGCCGACATCATGTTCGCCAGCATGATGAAAGAGCACCACGCACAGGCCATCGAGATGTCCGACGTCCTCCTCAGCAAGGACGGCGTCGATGAGCGCGTCGTCGCTCTCGCCGAAGAGATCAAGGCCGCTCAGGAACCCGAGATCCAGAAGATGGACCAGTGGCTCGAAGACTGGGGCGCCGATATGGACAGCATGGAGGGCATGGATCACGGCAGCGGCATGATGTCTGAAGAGGACATGCAGGCCCTCGAAGATGCCTCCGGTCCCGATGCTGGTGCCCTGTTCCTCGAGCAGATGATCCAGCACCACGAGGGCGCTGTCGACATGGCACAGGAAGAAGTCGACAACGGTCAGAACAGCGACGCCGTCGCGCTCGCTGAGACGATCATCGACGCGCAGACCGAAGAAATCGCCACCATGAAGGAGATCCTCGCAACTCTGTGATCTATGGAGAGGGGTGCGGGACTCCCGCACCCCTCTCATCGATCTGTTGCGCACACCATCATGCGAACCCTCAAGACGTCCATGCTGCCCACTTTCCGAACGCGACGCCGTGCGGCACTCACGGTCGCGACAACGATCGCGGCCAGCATCGTGCTGGCCGGGTGCACCACACCCGCCGAGCCCACCACCGGACACGACCACGCCACCACCATCAGCCACGTTCACGCGATCGTGCCCAACCCCGCAGAGGACGGGTACCTCCTGGGCGCCCATGACGGGATCTACAGGGCCACATCCGATGGCGAAGTCGGCTCCCGTATCGAGACCACCGACTTCGACGCGATGGGCCTCATCACCGTCGGTGACGCTCTCCTCGCGTCCGGGCATCCCGGACCGACCACGCCCCCAGAACTCGGCTCCCCCAACCTCGGAATCATCCGGAGCGACGACAGCGCCAGATCTTGGACGCCCGTCTCATTCACCGGCGAGAAAGACTTCCACGTCCTTGCCGCCGGCAAGAACGACACCCTCTACGGGATCGCCTCGGACTCCGCGGAGCTCCTCCGCACCGACGATCTCGGTGAGACCTGGTCGCCGGTCGGAGAAATTCTGGCGTTCAGCCTCGTCCTCGACAACGCGGGAGAACTGATCGCTGCCACCCCTGACGGGCTGCAAATCAGCACTGATGAGGGCGCCACCTTCGCACCCCTGAACGACGCACCTGCGCTCTACCTCCTCGCCGTATCGCCTGACGGCAAACAGCTGGTCGGTGTCGGCCGCGGCGGACAGATCTGGGCCAGCACAGGATCCAACGCCGAGTGGGCTCCCGCCGGCGTCACCCATGGCTCCGCACAAGCGCTCGCGACCACAAACGACGGCGCAATACTGGTCTTCGACGACAGTGGGTTGACCGCAATAGACAACTAGACGCGACGGAGATTTCTCCAAGAGAACGGCGCTCACCACCCCAGGTCCGCCGAAAGTGCCCGCC
>NZ_JAGYWT010000132.1:0-5737 GCF_019279095.1 Microbacterium sp. BF1
CCGCGCGCGACGCGCAGCTCTGCGCTCTCCGGTCATACGTGTGTGATGGGGCGGGAGGCCGCCGTTCCCCAGATCGGCGGCCTCGTTCCCCCTCGTGAGACGGGCGGCCGGGCTCTCCTCCCCCGAGGCTCCCGACCCGCCCGACCGGCGCGAATACCCCCGCACCAGTGCCTGGATCCCGCCCCCCGGTGGGATCCTCACGGCTGTCTCTATGGGATGAGACGATGCTCATCCCGATTCATTACGCGACTTCTCGAAAATCTTTCGAGAACTCATCCCGATCCTCGGATCGAAACGTGTGGGAGGCCGCCGTTCCCCAGATCGGCGGCCTCGTTCCCCCTCGTGAGACGGGCGGCCGGGCTCTCCTCCCCCGAGGCTCCCGACCCGCCCGACCGGCGCGAATACCCCCCGCACCAGTGCCTGGATCCCGCCCCCCGGTGGGATCCACACGGCTGTCTCTATGGGATGAGACGACGCCCCTTCCGATTCATTACGCGACTTCTCGAAAATCTTCGAAGGAGTTTCGGATACCGTCCGCAGACACCGCCGGAGGCACCTCGCGCGACCCCGGGCATCGGCTTGGAGTTCGCGGAGAGGGTGGCTTCCCTGGGAGATTCGCGAGAGAATGGAGAAGTCGCGTGATGAGAGGCGCTCTCATGCGTCTCTTCCCGTAGAGGCGCACCCGCGCCTGATCGTGTGGACGATGACAGGGGCCCCGTAGGACTTCGCCAGCTCTAGCGTCTCCAGGAGCGCAGGCAGGTCGTGTCCGTCCACCGGGCCGAGATACTTGATGTCGAGGTTCGAGTAGAGGGCCTCGTTGTTCGTGAAACGTGAGAGGAAGCCGTGCGTGCCTCCACGGACGCCGCGGAACACCGCACGCCCCACGGGACCGAACGCCCGGAAGAGGCGGTCGGAGCGCTGGTGGAGGTCCTTGTAGGCCGCTGCCGTGCGCACGCGGTTGAGGTACCGCGACATGCCCCCGATCGTCGGTGCATACGAGCGCCCGTTGTCGTTGACGACGATGACCAGGTTGCGGTCGTTGTCGTCGGAGATGTTGTTCAACGCCTCCCAGGTCATGCCACCGGTGAGTGCGCCGTCGCCGACGACCGCGACCACGTGACGGTCCGCGCGTCCGGTCGCCGTCAGCGCCCGCGAGATGCCGTCGGCCCAGCTGAGCGAGCTGGAGGCGTGCGAGGACTCCACGACGTCGTGGGGGCTCTCCCCCCGCTGCGGATAGCCGGCGAGGCCGCCTCGGAGACGCAGCGCGGAGAAGTCCTGGCGCCCGGTGAGGAGCTTGTGCACGTAGGACTGATGTCCGGTGTCGAAGATGAAGGGATCGTCCGGGGAGGAGAACACACGGTGCAGAGCGATCGTCAGCTCGACGACACCGAGGTTGGGCCCCAGATGGCCGCCCGTACGGGACACGTTCTCGACCAGGAACTCGCGGATCTCCGCGGCGAGCTCCGCCAGCTGCTCTGTCGAGAGCGCATCCAGATCACGGGGTCCTGAGATGCTCGGAAGAATGGGCATCTGCACCTCCTCACAGGCTCCGTCACAAGCGCCCGACGAGGGTGCGGACGTCTCTAGATCCTACCCCGAGACTCCGGGAAAACCCGGAGGGCGCCGCCCCCTTGACAGGAAGGGATGACGCGATGAGGGGGCTCGGATCCGAAGATCCGAGCCCCCTCATCTGTGCGATCAGACCAGCGAACGCAGCACGTACTGCAGGATGCCGCCGTTGCGGTAGTAGTCGGCCTCGCCGGGGGTGTCGATGCGGACGACCGCGTCGAACTCGACCGGCTGCTTGCCCTCGGGCGAGTTCTCGCTCGGGATCGCCGTGACCTTGACCGTCTTGGGCGTGACGCCGTTGTTGAGCTCTTCCAGACCCGAGATCGAGACGATCTCGGTGCCGTCGAGGCCCAGCGACTCCCAGCTCTCGCCGGCGGGGAACTGCAGCGGGACGACGCCCATGCCGATCAGGTTCGAGCGGTGGATGCGCTCGAAGCTCTCGGTGATGACCGCCTTGACGCCCAGCAGGCTCGTGCCCTTGGCCGCCCAGTCACGCGACGAACCGGAGCCGTACTCCTTGCCGCCGAAGATGACCAGGGGCGTGCCCTCTGCCTGGTAGTTCATGCTTGCGTCGTAGATGTACGACTGCGGGCCGCCCGGCAGAGTGAAGTCACGCGTGTAGCCGCCCTCGACCACCTGTCCGTCGTTGACGGCCGCGACCATCGCGTTCTTCAGACGGATGTTGGCGAAGGTTCCGCGGATCATGACCTCGTGGTTGCCTCGACGCGAGCCGAAGGAGTTGAAGTCCTTGCGGTCGACGCCGTGCTCCGTGAGGTACTGGGCCGCAGGCGTGCCGGCCTTGATGTTGCCGGCGGGCGAGATGTGGTCGGTGGTCACCGAGTCGCCGAGGGTCGCCATGACGCGTGCACCCTCGATGTCCTTCACCGGGGTGAGCTCCATCGTCATGCCCTCGAAGTACGGCGCCTTGCGCACGTAGGTCGAGTTCTCGTCCCACTGGAAGATGTCGTCGTCCGGAGTGGGCAGGCTGCGCCAGCGCTCGTCACCGTCGAAGACCGTCGCGTACTGCTTGATGAACTGCTCACGCGAGATCGAGGAGTCGACGAGCTCCTGCACCTCTGCCGGTGTCGGCCAGATGTCCTTGAGGAAGACGTCTTCCCCATCGGTGCCCTTGCCGAGCGCGTCGTTCTCGAAGTCGAAGTGCATCGACCCGGCCAGCGCATACGCGATGACCAGCGGCGGGCTGGCGAGGTAGTTCATCTTCACGTCGGGGCTGATGCGCCCCTCGAAGTTGCGGTTGCCCGAGAGCACCGCCGTGACGGCGAGGTCGTGCGAGTTGATCGCCTCGGACACCTCTTCGATCAGCGGACCCGAGTTGCCGATGCAGATCGTGCAGCCGTAGCCGACGGTGTAGAACCCAAGGCCCTCGAGGTCCTTGTCGAGTCCGGACTTCTCGTAGTAGTCGGTGACGACCTTCGAGCCGGGGCCGAGCGTGGTCTTGACCCACGGCTTCTGCTTCAGGCCCTTCGCGAGCGCCTTGCGTGCGACGAGACCGGCAGCGATCATCACCGACGGGTTCGACGTGTTGGTGCACGAGGTGATGGCCGCGAGCGTGACGGCACCGTTGTCGAGGATGTACTCCTCCCCCGACGGCGTCGTGACCGGCACGGGCTTCGAGGCGTTCGCCGGGGCACCGCTGTTGATGTGCACCGGACGCGTGGTCGGCTCCTCGTCGCCGGGGGCCTGACCGGGGTCGGACGCCGGGAACGAGTGCTTCGACTCGAGGTCGACGATCGAATCCGAGGTGGACGGCGAGGCGTAGCTCAGGATGTCCTGCTCGAACTGCGACTTCGCCTCGGAGAGGAGGATGCGGTCCTGCGGGCGCTTCGGGCCGGCGATCGAGGGCACGACGGTGCCGAGATCGAGCTCGAGGTACTCGCTGAAGGTGGGCTCGTGCGCGGCGTCGTGCCAGAGCTTCTGCTCCTTGGCGTACGCCTCGACCAGCGCGACGGCCTCTTCGCTGCGGCCGGTGAGGCGCAGGTACTCGAGGGTGACGTCGTCGATCGGGAAGATCGCGGCGGTGGAGCCGAACTCCGGGGACATGTTGCCGATGGTCGCGCGGTTGGCGAGCGGCACCGAGGCGACGCCCTCACCGTAGAACTCGACGAACTTGCCGACCACACCGTGCTTGCGCAGCAGGTCGGTGATCGTGAGCACGACGTCGGTCGCGGTAACCCCGGCGGGGATCTCGCCGGAGAGCTTGAAGCCGACGACGCGCGGGATGAGCATCGACACGGGCTGGCCGAGCATGGCCGCCTCGGCCTCGATACCGCCGACGCCCCAGCCCAGCACACCGAGGCCGTTGACCATGGTGGTGTGCGAGTCGGTGCCGACACAGGTGTCGGGGTATGCGCGGAGCACGCCGTCGACGTTGCGGTCGTAGATGACCTTGGCCAGGTGCTCGATGTTCACCTGGTGGACGATGCCGGTCCCGGGCGGGACGACCTTGAAGTCGCTGAATGCGGTCTGACCCCAGCGCAGGAACTGGTAACGCTCGCCGTTGCGCTCGTACTCGATCTCGACGTTGCGCTCGAGCGCGTTCTCCGAGCCGAACAGGTCGGCGATCACGGAGTGGTCGATGACCATCTCAGCGGGCGAGAGCGGGTTGATCTTGTTCGCGTCACCGCCGAGCGCCGTCACGGCCTCGCGCATGGTGGCGAGGTCGACGATGCAGGGCACACCGGTGAAGTCCTGCATGACCACACGGGCCGGCGTGAACTGGATCTCGGTGTTCGGCTCGGCCGCGGCATCCCACGAACCCAGCGCCTCGATCTGTGCCTTCGTCACATTCGCGCCGTCCTCGGTGCGAAGCAGGTTCTCGAGGAGAACCTTGAGACTGAAGGGGAGCTTCTCGAAACCGGGCACCGTGTCGATGCGGAAGATCTCGTAGTCGGTGCTGCCGACTGTCAGGGTGCTCTTGGCACCGAAGCTGTTCACCGTGGACACGGATCCGTCTCCTTCTATTCGGATGGGAGCGACAGGCGCCTCCATCTTGCTCGCCAGCGAGCCCCTGCGGCTAGCAAGGCGGCCCTAACCAGTCTGCTCCGCGCAGCTCACCGGCGAAAGCCTGCGATTTATCTTGATGTCAAGATAAATCTATCACGCCTCCGGAGCATCCTCGCTCGCGGGCTCGCGCGGGTGGAGAGCGCGAACGACGAGCCAGGTGACGGCGATCAGCGGCGCGAAGAGGGGCAGGCCCATGATGAGCTTGAGGGTGCCGAGCGCTGTGACATCTCCGGCGAGATAAAGAGGCAGCTGCACGGCCAGACGCGCGAAGAACAGCGCGGCCCAGGCGATCCCGAGCCAGAAGTAGGCACGACGCTTGCGGCGATCATTGCGCCAGGTGGTGCCCTCCCCCATCAGGAATCCGACCGCGAGGCCGATCAGCGACCACCCGATCAGAGCGGAGACCAGGATCACCGATCCGTAGACCGCGTTCGTGATGAGTCCGGGGACGAAGTTGTCAGCGCCGCGTCCGGTCCACAGCGCCAGCGCCGCAGCCGCACCCGCGGCGACGAGACCGCCGAGGGCTGCCGAGGGCGGTGACTTCTGAGCGAGCCGGATGATCGTGAAGACCGCCGCGAGACCGACCGAGATCCCGAGCGAGAGGATCAGCGGCTCCGGGCGGATCGTGAAGATGATCACGAACGCGAGGCTGGGCAGCACCGACTCGAGGATGCCGCGCCATCCGCCCATCGCGGACCAGACCACCTTGTGCGTGCTCGAGCTCTCGGCGGGGTCGAGGCCGGCGCGACGCGCGGCACCTCCGAGAGCCTGCCCGAGAATCTCGGAGGTGCTCTTGTCTCGTTCGGGTCCGGGCTCGGGAGCGCTCACGCGGAACCCGGGGTCGCCGGCATCTTGAGCGGGATCAGGTCGCGCGGAGGCATGGGGGATCCGCCACGGACGACCACGATCGAACGGAAGAGGTCTTCGACCTTCGCGGCCTCATCCGGGTCGGAGGCTCCGGCGCCACCGATCACACCGCGGAGGAACCAGCGAGGACCGTCGATGCCGATGAAGCGACCGACACACGGATGAGTGCGCCCTCGAGCTCGCGGATGTTCGACGACACTACGGTCGCGATGTACTCGAGGACCTCGTCGGGGATGTGGAGCGCCTCGCTCTGTGCCTTCTTGCGAAGGATCGCGAT
>NZ_JAGYWT010000133.1:0-5707 GCF_019279095.1 Microbacterium sp. BF1
GACGACGCCGCGCAGGTGCTGGTGCCCGCCGGGGTCTGGCAGGCCGCCCGTCCGCTGGATGCGGAGGAGGTCCTGGTGTCGTGCTTCGTGTCCCCAGGTTTCGATTTCGCCGATTGGCGACTGGCCGCATCGCCTACTCTGTAGAGGCAGACCCGTCTCTGCAGAAGCAGACCCGTCCTGCCTCGCCGTCTTCTCCATACCCTTCCTCGCCCTGGAGTCATCGTGCCCTTCGCCCCCTCCCTCCGCCGCGCGACGGTCGTCGCCGCTGCGGCCGCCGCCATCGCCCTCACCCTCTCCGCGTGCAGCACGCCGTCGACCGACTCCGGCAGCGGAGACGGCTCGGGACTTCCGACCGTGACCGAGGGCAAGCTCACCATCGCCACGGGTGAGCCCAACTACGAGCCGTGGTTCGTCGACGACGATCCCTCCAACGGCGAGGGCTTCGAGGGTGCGGTCGCCAACGCCGTCGCCGAGCAGCTCGGCTACACGGCCGACGACATCGTCTGGGTGCGCACCACCTTCGACGGCGCCATCGCGCCCGGCCCCAAGGACTGGGACATCAACCTGCAGCAGTTCTCCATCACCGACGACCGCAAGAAGGCCGTCGACTTCTCGTCGCCGTATTACACGACCACGCAGGCCGTCGTCGCGGTCGGCGGCTCGCCCGCGGCGTCGGCGACGACCATCGACGAGCTCAAGGCCACCAAGGTCGGCGTCGCCAGTGGCACCACCAGCTACACGGTCGCCAAGGCTCAGCTCGGCGAGGCCGACCTCAACGTCTTCAACTCGGTCGACGACGTCGTGCTCGCACTCAAGGGCGGTCAGATCGACGCCATGATCACCGACCTCCCCGGCGCCTTCTACGTCGTCGGCGCCCAGCTCGACGATGGTGTGGTCACCGGACAGTTCGCCGACGCGAACGGCGGAGACGACTTCGGCATCGTGCTGCCCAAGGGCTCAGCCCTCACGGCCGATGTCACCAAGGCGGTCGACGCCCTGCGTGACAACGGCACGCTCGACGAGCTGCAGCAGAAGTGGCTCAGCGACGCGGTCGACGTCCCCGTCCTGAAATGACCTCGACCTCCGTCGACGCGGAGTGGCAGCCGAGCGAGCTCGAGCTGTCACGCCGCGCTCTGCGGCGTCGGGCGACCACCCGATCCGTCCTGATCGCGTTCGGCAGCAGCATCGCTCTGTTGGCGGTGCTGATCGTGGTCGTCGTCAACACCCCGGGTTGGGTGATCGTCAGCCAGACGTTCTTCGACCCGCAGGTCGCACTCCAGAGCATCGGACCGATCTTCCAGGGCCTGCTCGTCAACCTGCTGGTGCTCGTCATCGCCGTGGTCTGCGTCGCGATCCTCGGCACGCTCCTGGCCACCATGCGCTCGCTGCGCGGCCCGGTGTTCTTCCCGCTGCGCGCGCTCGCCGCGGCCTACACCGACTTCTTCCGCGGCATCCCGCTGCTGATCGTGCTCTACCTCGTCGGCTTCGGCATCCCCGCGCTGGGGATCTTCCCGCGCATGCCTCCGATGTTCTGGGGCACGATCGCGCTGGTCCTGACCTACTCGGCCTATGTCGCCGAGGTGCTCCGTGCGGGCATGGAGGCGGTGCACCCCTCGCAGCGCATCGCGGCGCGCTCGCTCGGACTCACTCACGGCCAGACCCTGCGGATCGTCGTGATCCCGCAGGGTGTGCGCAAGGTCGTCCCCGCCCTCATGAACGACTTCGTGTCGATGCAGAAGGATGTCGGCCTGATCTCGGTGCTCGGGGCGGTCGATGCGGTGCGCGCAGCTCAGCTGATGGTCGCCGAGACCTACAACTTCACGCCCTACGTCGTCGCCGGCCTCATGTTCATCGTGCTCAGCTGGCCGATGATCCGCCTGACCGATGTCGTCACGGCGCGTCTGAACAAGCGCGAGCAGGCCGGAGGAGTCGTATGAGCGTCCCCGTGATCGAGGCCAGGGGCGTGCGCAAGCGCTTCGGCGACCACGACGTGCTGCGCGGCATCGACCTCTCGGTCGGCACGCACGAGGTCGTCGTGCTGATCGGCGCCTCGGGCTCGGGCAAGTCGACGCTGCTCAAGACCATGAACCTCATCGAGGGCATCGACGACGGACAGATCTTCCTGTCCGGCGAAGACATCACTGACCCGCGGGTCGACGCCGATGCCGTGCGGGCGCGGATCGGTGTCGTGTTCCAGCACTTCAACCTGTTCCCGCACCTCACCGTGCTCGACAACGTCACGCTCGCGGCGGTGCGGGTGCACGGCATGCGCAAGACGGAGGCGCGGGCCAAGGCGCGCGAGCTGCTCGATACTCTCGGTCTCGGCGCCAAGGCCGACGAGTATCCTGACCGGCTCTCGGGCGGACAGCAGCAGCGCGTGGCGATCGTGCGCGCCGTCCTCACGCAGCCCGAGGTGCTGCTGCTCGACGAGATCACCAGCGCGCTCGACCCGCAACTGGTCGGCGAGGTGCTCGACCTGGTGCGGCAGCTGAAGCAGCAGGGCGCCACGATCGTGATGGCGACCCACGAGATGTCGTTCGCCCGCGAGGTCGCCGACCGTATCGTGTTCCTCGAGCACGGCGTCGTCGTCGAGCAGGGCCCGCCCTCTCAGGTGTTCGATGCCCCGCAGCACGCCGCCACCGCAGAGTTCCTGGCACGCGTGCAGCACTGAGTCGAGGTGCTCGACGAAGCGCTCAGGCGAGCTCGTCCTCCGGCCGTCGAGGACTCGGGTCGGGCGGCAGGATCTCGATCGGATGCGCGGCGGTGCGCTGAGCCCGCCACCAGATCACGAAGCCGATCGCGGTGAAGACGCCGTAGAACACGTACATGAAGCCCGTCGCGTAGTAGCCCGAGCTGAACAGCAGGGGCACTCCGACCACGTCGACGGCGATCCAGACCAGCCAGAACTCGGTCCAGCCCTTGGCCATGCCGTAGGTGGCGAGCAGCGACCCGACGAATGTCCAGGCATCGGCCCAGACCGGCTCCCACGACCCCAGCAGACGGAACAGCGGCGTGAGGGCTACGGTGCCGACGACCATCACCAGCACCATGCCGATGCGCGCGCTCGTCGGTGCCCAGCGCGGCACCACACGTCCGCCGTCGAGATTCCGCCAGCGGATCCAGCCGTAGATCGCCACGGCGATGAACATGATCTGCCGCCCGGCCTGACCCAGCAGATGCGGCAGTGACGGATCGGGGCTGAGTGCGGAGCCCAGGAACACCGTGAGCAGCAGCAGGTTGCCGATGATGCCGACCGGCCACGCCCACACCTTGCGACGCATGCCGCCGAGCGCACTCGCGAGACCGAACGCGTTGCCCACGACCTCGCGCACCAGGAGCGTCTGCCCGCCGGGCAGCATCCACTGCGAGTTGAAGGCGTCGACGAACCACTCGAGCAGGTTCATCGTCAGGAACCGGCGTCGGGCTCGACGCGGTCGTCGAGCACCAGCTGCAGCATGCTCAGATCGAGCCAGCGCCCGAACTTGGTGCCCACCTGCGGCATGCGTCCGACCTCGACGAAGCCCAGGCGTTCGTGCAGGGCGATGGAGGCGGCGTTCCCGCTCTCGATCCCCGCGATCATCACGTGCATCCCCGCGGCGGTGGCGCGCTCGACGAGCGCGGCCATCAGGGCCGTGCCGATGCCGCGACCGTGCTGACCGCCGAGAACGTAGACCGAGTGCTCGACCGTGAGTCGGTAGCCGCTGTGGGGACGCCACTGCGCGTATGATGCGTAGCCCAGCACGCCGGTGTCGTCGACCGCGACGATGACCGGGTAGCCGCGGGTGGTGCGATCGGCGAGCCAGGCGACGCGGTCGGCGAGGTCGACCGCCTCCTCGTTCCAGATCGCGGTGGTGTGCAGCACGGCATGGTTGTGGATCGCGGTGATCGTCTCGAGATCGGCGGTCTCGGCATCCCTGATTCGCACGGCTGTCATCGGCGGGCGGTCTCTCTTCTTCAGCGCTTCGGGTGCGCGTGCTTCGTCGGCGCTCGGGTGCGCATCGCCGACGCTAGCAGGAGGAACCGGCGTCCGGGGGGAAACGGCCGAACAGTTACGCAGCTCAGCCCACGGGCCTCGCGCTCACGGCCTCGCGCACGAGGATCGCGCGCCTCATGTCGACCATGATCGGGTCGAAGAAGCGCTCCCGATAGCGGGCCTCGCTCACGGCGGAGAACACGAACGGCAGGGCCGCGATCACCGAGAGCAGGGTGGCCGCCTTGAGCAGGTTCACAGTGAGCGGCAGCTTCGCTCCGAAGAACTCCAGAGGCTGGACGGCGAGCGGCTGCGCGGCGCTGCCGGGGCCGAGCCAGATGCCGACGACCCCCGTGGGGACCGCGATGCCGCCGATCACGATCAGCAGCGCCGCGAGGAGACCCGCGAAGAACAGCGCCTGTACCAGCTGCGCGACGGTCATGGCGAGCAGGATGTTGATGCGCTGTGGTGCGCGCAGTCGACCCGGAGCGCCGGGCAGGAGGCGGCGCCCTTCGGCGGGGGTGCCGAGCAGCAGTGCGCTTCGCTGTTCCGCTGTGGGCGCCTGCGCGTCGTCGTCGATCTCGGACGCGCTGACCCGCAGCACGACGATGCCGGCGAGCACGGCGACGACGAGGCCGAGCAGGGCGATCGATCCCCAGGACAGGGCGGAGGCCATCTGCCACACCTCGGCCGAGAAGAAGGAGAACACGACGAGCATCAGGATGACCGGGAGAGCGATCGAGGCCATGTGTCCGATCGCCGAGACGTTGCGCACCGCGAGGCGCGAGGCCCAGGAGATCATCGCGCCACCGCCCATGCCGGTGACCAGGATGCAGAGAGCGAGGACGAGGATCGTCCGCAGGACCGGACCGACGGTCGCATCCGGCTGGACGCTGTAGCCGTAGCTGATCGTGAAGGCGAGGCACGCGGCGATCAGGAGGAGTGCGACTGCCGTGCCGATGCCCATAGGGAGACGACGCAGCACGGCGCGCACCAGGAAGTAGGCGGCCCAGGCGAGCCCTGCCGAGAGCGTGAAGAGCACGACGGCGACGACCACGACGAAGGCGGCCTCCTCGGCCGAGTCGTCGAGGGCGAAGTCGAACACGACCTCGATCCCGTCCTGGAAGAGATAGGCCGCCACGGCGACCCACGCGATCAGGGCGCGACGCGTCGCGGAAGGTCGGTGAACCAGCGCCGCAGCGGCACGAACGTCGGAAGGCCCTGTTCGCGGAACCAGCGGTCGGCGTCGCGCTTCGTGCTGTGCGGCTTCGGCGAGGGCGGGGACGTGGGCATGGCGATGAGATTACGGCATCCGCGATGCCCGAGTTATCCACAACCCTTCTGAATTTTCGAATATATGTTCTAAACTGGAGGCATGGCGATGGGTTCCCGCTTCGGGGCGACGTCGGCGCCCAGAGTCAGCAGGATGCCGCTCGAGAGGCCGTTGCCGACACCGAGGACGGCGGCGAACATGCCGAACCACAGAACCGCCGCATCCACGTCGTGCGTGAACGACAGGGCGAGGAACCCTGCGCCCATGAGAACCATCGCCGGCATCGCCGCCCACAGTCTGCCGAACCGGTCCATCACCTGGCCGCTCGCATAGAAGAGCGCGAAGTCGATGGCGCCCGAGATGCCGACCACGAGGGCGATGGTCGAGGCATCCAATCCCAGCGACAGTCCCCACAGCGGCAGCACCACCTGTCGCGCCGAGCGGACCGCGGAGAGCGACGCGGC
>NZ_JAGYWT010000134.1:0-5700 GCF_019279095.1 Microbacterium sp. BF1
CTAGACGGACCGCCCAGGCCAAGGGATGGCCCGTGCTCGTGACCGTCGGCGCGAGCGGGCAGACGGCCGGGCCGGACAACTCCCTGCAGGCGCAGCCGGCGCGGGCGATCGAGCGCGCGTGCGAGAAGCAGGGCATCGCCCCCTCGGAACTCGACCTCGTGGAGATCAACGAGGCGTTCGGTGCGGTCGTCGCGCGTTCGCAGGTCGAACTCGGCCTCGACGAGGCCATCGTGAACATCCACGGCGGCGGCATCGCGATCGGCCACCCGATCGGCGCTTCCGGCAACAGGCTGGTGGTGCATGTCGCGCACGAGCTCGCGCGTCGAGGCGCAGGCACGGCAGCCGTCGGCTTGTGCGGCGGCGGCGGTCAGGGCGAGGCGCTCATCCTCACCCGGTGACGGGAGTCGCGGGCGGGACCGCGCTCAGGGACGCGCGTCCTTGGCGTGATCCTGCGTGTCGGCGAGGGCCTTCTGCGAACGGAACTGCAGTCGCTGCGCTTTCTTCGCCTTCTTGACCGACTGCGGGGAATCGGCGTCGACCCGCACTCCGCGACGCTCGCGGTTCATGTCGACCACGGCGCCGACGGCGAGAGCCATGGTGATCGCCCAACTCACCCAGGACAGGACGGCGCGCCAGGTGACGGGCTGCTCGCGGGTGCCGCGCAGCAGGGAGACCCCGGCGGAGATCGCAGAGACAAGTCCGGTGCTGAAGAGGTAGCGCATTCCCCCACGGTACCTTCCCGCACCCCCGGTCGCACCGAGCCTTGACAAGCCCTCCCCGATCCTGGGCGAATTCTGATGGTCGTCGCAACACGGCGCATGTAGCGCCTTCCATCTAAGTGGATATAGACGATGGTCTGTCGCCCGAAGAGGGGACAGACCATCGTCTTTCCGCGTGCGAGGCTTGAGGCGAGGCATCGCATGGTGTCTCGCGACGAACCGGAGAACTCATGATTCGTAACAGACGGCTCTCACTCGCCATGTCCGCCATGGCGCTATCTGCGCTCGGCATGGCATCTTTTACCGTTCCGGCAGTTGCCGATGATGCGACGTCGCAGGATTCCACGACCGTGGAGCAGGTTTCAGCTCTCGTCTCAGACGCTGCAACGTCAGCAGGGGTGCCTGCGACCGACTTCACTGCGGACTCTCCGGTCAGCGTCACGGTCCCGAAGGATGCTTCCGACGGTATTGGTGTTCATGGGACCGATGGTTCTGGATTCACTGTTTCTGCTCCTGTCGGGGTCTCTGTTGATGGTGGTGTGGTGGCTGGGGACGGCTCCACTGTCTATGCCGGCGCAGAAGGGCACCCGGATGTGACGGTGACGCCGTTGGAAAGCGGTGTGCGGATCTCAACTGTGCTGTGGGACGACTCGCAGAGCACCAGCTTCGGCTACCCGCTGCCGGAAGGAATTGATGGACAGATCCAGCCTGACGGAAGCGTCATCCTCACTCGCGCGTTGGAAGTTGAAGCAGATGGCGTCACCAGCGAGGTCGACGCGATCGTGGGTCAGATCGAGCCGGCTTGGGCAGTAGACGCCAACGGAAACGCTGTGCCCACCAACTATGCGCTTGCCGACGGTGTGCTTACTCAGGAGGTCGACACCACAGACGCTGCATTCCCGGTGGTCGCTGACCCGACATGGGGGCTTACTGGACCGCTCCAGGTTCGTGTGCGGTGGAACCGTGCGGAGACAGCCACGATCGCGAACGGCGGATGGGGTGCGACCGGGCTCACCGCGGTCTGCGCAGCTGCCGGCGCGGCGATCGCGGGCCCTCCTGGTGCTGCGGTCCTTGGAGCCGGGTGCCTGGCCACCGGAGGGCCGGCCATCTACACGGCGGGAGTGGCCCAGAACTCGAACCCGAAGCGTTGCCTTGAGGGCTTCCTGACCTACATTCCCGGCGTGAGTGTCGTTGTCCCCTGGTATGGAACGTACGCATGCAAATGATCGAAGAGTCGTACAAGAACTCGTTCCGCAAGCGACTGCGGATCCTGTTCTCTCCGCTGCGCCTCGCGCTGTTCCTCACGGCGATCATCATCGCGATCATCGGAAACGCAATCTATATCAGCAACGGCGGCAGCCCTGAATGGCTCGGGCTAGGATCAATCATCCCGCTCCTTGCCTTCCTATTCTGGGAACTGGCGACCGATATCAGGATGAGGCGCCTCGAACGGGAACGCCACGGCTCATAGGCCTACTCGAAGTTCGATGAGCTGCGAAAGACGCTCGGCTGGGGTTTGCCAGCCGAGCGTCTTTCTTGGTCTGGTGTTGAGCTCGTGCGCAACCCGGTCGAGCTCTGTGAGATCGTGTACGGAAAGGTCGGTGCCTTTCGGGAAGTACTGCCTCAACAAGCCGTTGGTGTTCTCGTTGCTGCCGCGCTGCCAGGGGCTAGCGGGGTCGCAGAAGTAGACCGGGACGCCGGTTGCGATGGTGAACTCTTTATGCTTGCCCATTTCTGACCCCTGGTCCCAGGTGAGCGATCGGCGTAGGTGTGTGGGGAGGCGCTCGATGGTTGCGGTGAGGGCGTCTCGCACGGATTCCGCGCTGCGGTCGCCCGGGAGGTGGACGAGCATCACGTAGCGGGTGGTGCGTTCTACGAGCGTGCCGATCGCGGAGCGCTGGTTCTTCCCGATGATGAGGTCTCCCTCCCAGTGGCCGGGGACGGCGCGGTCTTCGACTTCTGCCGGACGCTCTGAGATCATGACCATCGGGTCACGGTAGCGGGGCTGACGCTGCTGGGCTTGCCTGCGAGGTTTCCGCCGCGCCCGGCCGGTCCGCAGCGCGCGATGGAGCTCCCGACGCAGCTCTCCGCGCCCTTGAACGTAGAGCGCGTGGTAGATCGTCTCGTGGACCACGTGCATCTCCGACCTCTCTGGGAACTCGCCCCGCAGCATCTTCGCGATCTGCTCCGGACTCCACCACTGGTCTAGCTTCTCCTGAATGTACGCGCGCAACTCCGAATTCTGGCCGATCTTTCCTGACTTCGGGCGCGGGAGACGGCTCGCAGCCCGCGCCTGAGCGGCATGAGGGCGATAGTCACCCGAGCGGGGATGCCCGTTACGACGAAGCTCCCTGCTGATCGTTGACGGTGATCTCTCCAGCTCTGCGGCGATCTGTCGCACGCCCCACCCCATTCGTCGCCGGTCGGCGATCACGATCCGCTCGTCCTCTGAAAGGAACCGTGACGACAAAGCAGCCCCCACGACCACGCGGTGCGGTGATCCTGGGGGCTGCTTCTTGTTCCGCTTCGAGGAACCGTTGCGCCACTCGCGTCCGGTCTTGACATTGATACCAACGGCCCGACAGGCCGCCCTGCTGGAATAGCCCTGCTCCATCAGCTCAAAGTAGCGCTGACGCTCCGCCACCAGCTTCCGCCGCCCTTGAGGTGACCGAACGACACGAATCTCGAACTCCATCTGCAACTCCCGAAACGATCAGGTGTTGCAACGACCACTGGAACTCAAGCTGGCAGGGGAGGGGCAGATGAAGCGCAGCGTCCGCAGACGAACGAGTCGAATGCGGCGTGCGTGTCGAGCGCGCGCGGAGAGCACGGACCCGGCGTCTCCCTGCCGATGCCCGGGTGCACCCGCTATCATGGCCAGGTCGCGGCTCGCCCGCGGCCGCACAACCGTGTATCTACCGGCCGTCGGCATTCCGACGGACAGCGGCGGCACCCGACATCGCGTCTTCGACGCGCGAGAGCCATGACACGCGCAACAACATCGCAGCAACTCGCCGAGCCGAGCCTTCTCCATCTCGCCGGCCTTCCCTACTTCCTCATCGCCTTCATCGCGCGACTGCCGTTCGCCATGATGGTGGTCGGCGTGCTGACGGTGGTCGTCTCCGCTCGCGGCTCCCTGTCGCTGGGCGGGCTCACCTCCGCAGCCGTCGGCCTCGGCACCGCCTGCTTCGGGCCGCTGCTGGGAGCCGCGGCCGCCCGGTTCGGCCCGCGGACCGTGCTGCTGGTGCTCGCCATGGCGAACGGGGCGATGCTCCTGCTGTTCACGTTCGTCGTCTACGGCACCGCTGCCGACGGCTTCGTGCTGCTCGCGGCGGTCGGCATCGGGGCCACGGCTCCGCAGGTTGCGCCGCTCTCGCGGTCGCGTCTGGTGACGATCATCAGCGACCGGATGCCCGAGGGGCGCCGCGCCAAGACGGTATCGGGCACGATGGCCTACGAGTCGGCCGCCGATGAGACCGTGTTCGTCTTCGGGCCCTTCATCGTCGGCATCCTCGCCTCGGCGATCGCGCCGTGGGCGCCGCTGGTGGGAGCCGCCGTGCTGACCGTGGTGTTCGTGGGGGCTTTCGCCCTGCACCCCAGCGGACGGCACGTCTCGCAGGATCGGGATGCGGATGGCAAGGCGCCGTCGACCGTCTCCGAGCTGTTCCGGCCCCAGTTGCTGATCGTGGTCGTCGGCATCCTCGGTGTCGGGATCTTCTTCGGAACGATGCTCACCTCGCTCACATCGTTCATGGCCGACCGCGGTGCACCAGAGCAGGCCGGCCTCCTCTACGGCGTCATGGGCGTCGGCTCCGCGATTCTCGCGCTCGGTGTCGCGTGGCTTCCCGCCGCGTTCTCGATGCGTGCGCGGTGGCTCGTCTTCTCGGGCATCCTGCTGGCGGGAACACTCCTGCTCGGCTTCGTCGACACGCCGGGAACCATGATGGTGGCGCTCGCGATCATGGGCATCGGCATCGGCCCCACACTCGTCACGCAGTACAGCTTCGGCGCCGCTCGCAGCCCGCGCGGGCGCTCGGCCACCGTCATGACCATGTTGGGCTCCGGCGTCGTGGTCGGGCAGTCGATCGGCGCCGCCTTCGCGGGCGAGATCGCCGAGAGCGTCGGGACTCCGGCTGCGCTCCTGCTGCCGATGGTCGCCGCGTTCATCGCGTTCGCCGCGGGAGTCGCGAACTGGATGCTCAGCGGTGAGAAGCGTCGAGCGGCTCCCGTCAAGCCCTGACGATCGATCCGCGGAAATCGAGGTTCCTCGATAGCCTGGAGGAAACCCCCGGGAGGAGCCCTCGTGGCCGCAGCAGATTTCGTCGTCGTCGCCAACCGCCTGCCCGTGGACCGCGTGGTGGGCCCCGATGGCGAGGAGGCGTGGCGCACATCCCCCGGCGGCCTCGTCGCGGCCCTCGAGCCGATGATGCACAGCGTGCACGGCGCCTGGGTCGGTTGGGCGGGTCAGGCCGACCTGGAGCTCGCGCCCTTCGAGGCCGACGGCATCGATCTCATCCCGGTCGCCCTGAGCGCCCAAGAGGTCGCCGAGTACTACGAGGGCTTCGCGAACGACACCATCTGGCCCCTCTACCACGATGTGATCGCACCGCCGCAGTACCACCGCGAGTGGTGGGACGCCTACGTCACCGTGAATCGCCGTTTCGCCGAGGCGGCGGCTGCTGCTGCGGCGCCGGAGGGCACGGTCTGGGTGCACGACTACCAGCTGCAGCTCGTGCCGCAGATGGTGCGTGAGCTGCGCCCCGACGTCACGATCGGGTACTTCCACCACATCCCGTTCCCCGCGCACGGTTTGTACGCGCAGCTGCCCTGGCGTGATCAGGTGCTGCGCGGCCTGCTCGGTGCCGACGTGATCGGCTTCCAGCGCGCGCAGGATGCCACGTACTTCCTCACCGCCGTGCGCCGCCGACTGCGCTACGAGGTCAAAGGTCCGCACGTCGCCGTGCCCGAGGGGGAGGGCGAG